>CAZOLL010000036.1:0-16149 GCA_964580365.1 uncultured Phycisphaeraceae bacterium | reverse complement strand
GAGAGCGGTCGCGACTCCGCGATCGCCGCGAGCAGCGCGCCGTCCGCGACGACGCCGCGGCGCTCCGCCTCGAGCAGCATGCGTCCCACGCGCGGATGCACGGGCAGCTCGGTGAGCCTCCGGCCGAGCGGCGTGATCGCGCGCGCCCCGCCCGGCCGGTCCCGAGCGATCGCCCCGAGGCGATCGAGCAGCGCGCTGGCCGATTCCAACGCGCCGGCCGGCGGCGGCGTGATCCACGCGAACCGCGCCGGGTCCGGGACGCCGAACGCGAGGAGTTGCAGCACGGCGGACGTGAGGTCGACGCGCAGGACTTCCGGCTCGAGGCGCTCGGGCGCTTCCGCGAGTTCGCCTTCCGTGTAGAGGCGCACGCAGAGACCCGGCCCTTGCCGGCCGGCGCGCCCGGCGCGCTGCGTCGCGGACGCGCGGTTGATGCGCTCGAGCTTCAACTGCTCGACGCCGGTCTTCGGGTCGAACCGCATCACTCGTGCGAGGCCGGAGTCGATCACCGTCGTCACGCCGTCGAGCGTGAGCGAGGTCTCGGCGACGTTCGTCGCGAGCACGACGCGCGGGCGCTTGCCGCGCGCGACGGCGCGCACCTGCTGCTCGAGCGACAGCTCGCCGTGCAATGGGAGCGCGTCGAACCCGCCGCGCGCCGCGTCCGGCGCGAGCGCGTCGACCGCGCGTGCGATCTCGCCGGCTCCGGGCAGGAACGCGAGCACGTCCGACGCGAGGCGGCCGTCCGCGTCCAAAAGACGGCGCACGGCGTCGGCCACGCGCTCCGCGATCGGCGCTCCGGACACTTCAGCGCGTCGCTCCGCATGGCGGATCGTGATCGGAAACACGCGCCCTTCGGCGTGCACGACCTTGGCGGAGAGCGCCGCGGCGAGCGGCTCGGCGTCGAGCGTCGCGGACATCAGCACGATCTTGAGGTCCGGGCGCAGCACGTCCTGCACCTCGCGCACGAGCCCGAGCGCGAGGTCGGCGTGCAGGCTGCGCTCGTGGAACTCGTCGAACACCACGACCGAGACACCCGACAGCTCCGGATCGGCGACCATGCGCCGCGCGAGCAGACCCTCGGTGACGAACCACAGTCGCGTCGACCGGCCGCCGACGCGCTCGAACCGGACCTGGTACCCGACGCGATCGCCGAGCGCTTCACCGAGCTCCTCTGCGACGCGGCGCGCCGCCATGCGTGCGGCGACGCGGCGCGGCTCCAGCACGACGACCTCGCCGGGGAGGCGCGCGAGCAGGGCCGGCGGCACGCGCGTCGTCTTGCCCGAGCCGGGCGGCGCGACGAGCACGACCGCCTTCGCCGCGTCGAGCGCGGCGAGGATCTCGGGGATGCGTTCGTCGATCGGGAGCGGCTCGTTCACGCGCGAGAGCCGAACCGATCCCGCGCGCACGATCAAGCACGCGACGCTCGGCGGGCGATTCCGATAAGTTCGACGCCCGATGCGCGTCCTCCTCGCCTTCCTCGTCGGTCTCGCGATCTGCGTGCTCGTCGGCACCGTCACCCTGCGCATCATGCGCTGGCGCGACGACGGGAGCGTGGCAGCCGATTGGGAGCGCCTCCTTCTCCACGCGGACGACGCGGGTTTCGACCCCGCGAGCGTGGCCGATCTCCCGGAGCCCGCGCGGCGCTGGTTGGTCCACGCGATCGAGCCGGGTGCGCGCCTCGCGCGCTCCGCGGAATTCCGCATGGAGGGCGAATTCGTGATCGCGGCGGCGGTGCCGCGCGGCGCGACCGACAGCGCCAACGTCGCAAGGCTCGTCGCGGACGAGGTCGTGGCGCCGCAGCGCGGGTTCGCGTGGAGGGTCGACCTCGAGAGCAAGGACGGCACGATCAGCGGCGCGGAGACGTTCGTCGACGGCAAGGCCCGCCGCTCGTTCTGGCGCTCGTTCCTCCCCGCGCGCGAGGAGTCGATCGACCTCGACCGCTCGCTGGCGGGCCGCGCGGCGGTCGAGCGCGTGTTCCTCCCGACCTCGCTGCTCCCGTCCGCCGGCGTGCGCTGGACGGCGCTCGACGCCGATCGCGCGGTCGCGTCGTTCGACGTGTTCGGCCACGCGTTCGAAGTGACGATCACGACCTCTTCGGAAGGGCGCCTGGTCTCCGCGACGTGCGCGCGTTGGGGCAACGACGCCGGGCCGCGCGGCGGCGCGTGGTCCTCGATGCCGTTCACGATCGACGCCGATCCGTCCGCTGCCGAGCACTCCGCGGCGGGGATCACGATCCCGGCGAAGTTCGCAGTCTCGTGGGGCGCCGGGGCGGAGCGCCACGAGTTCCTGCGCGGCACGATCGTGCGCGCCGCGTTCCGATGAACGCGCGGCCCGAGAGAAAGCGTTTTTTCGCCAAGACCGCCCGCACGGCGCCCGTTCGACGCGCCGGAGACGCACGGAATGCGCGATGAGCCGGCCTCCGGTCCGACGAACGTGGGCGATCTTCTCGATCGCTGGAAGCGACGCGACCAGCTCGCGTTCGCCGAGCTCGTCGACCGGTTCCAGGGCTCCCTGCTCCGCTACGCACGCGCGCTGATCGGCGAGGCCGACGCGTTCTCGGCGGCGGACGTGGTGCAGGAGGTCTTCCTCAAGCTCGCGCGCATCCCGCCGTCCCTGCCCGAGGAGGTCCGCGGCGACCCGCGCCGCGAAGAGTCGATGCTCTCCTCGTGGCTGTTCCGCGTGACACGGAGCTCCGCCATGGACCTGGTCCGCAGCGAGACGCGACGCAAAGCCCGCGAGGAGAAGTCCGCGACGCCGGAGTCGGCGCCGCCCGCGCCGTCGGCCGCCGAAGGACGCGACACGCGCCGCATGGTCGAGGCGGGCATCGAGCGCCTGCCGGAAGACCAGCGCGACGTGCTCGTGCTGCGGCTGCTCGACCACAAGAGCTACCGCGAGATCGCGGAGATCACGGGGAGGAAGGAAGGCACGGTCGCGTGGCTGATCAGCGAGGGGTTGAAGCGCCTCGCCGCGACGCTCGCGCCTCTGCTCGACCTCGAACGAGTTCCCGCGCCGGCCCACGCGACGCGACCGCTTCTGGGAGAGACGTCATGAACCAGAACGAGAACGACCTGCACGTGAAGCTCTGCGCCGACCTCCTCGGCGAGTTGCCCGCGAACGCGCGGGCCGAACTGGAAGCCGCGCTCGCGAAGGACCCGGCGTTGCGCGCGCAGCGCGAGCGACTCGCCGCGACGATCGGTCTCGTCGAGTCGACGCTCGGCGGCGCGCCAGCGGAGTCGATGCCGGCCGACGCGCGCGCGGAGCTGATGGCTTCCGCGACCTCCGTCGCGCGCCCCGCGCCGAAGACGCGCCTCATGCTCGTGACCGCCGCGTTCGCGACCGCCGCGGCCGCGGGTCTGCTCGTCTGGGTCGCGCGGATGCAGTCGCAGCCGGTGACGCCCGCGATCGCGCCCGTCGCGCAGGGCGACCGGGTGCAGTACGGCTTGGAGAAGCGCCTCCGCGAATCCGGCGGCGAGAAGGCGTGGAAGGAGGGTGAGGAGCGCGCGAGCAAAGACTCGCCGCCGCAGGCCGACCCCTCGCCCACTGCGGCGTCGGAAGCGAACCAGGTCGAGAAGGGATCGTTCGAAGGCGGCGCGCTCGAACAGCGCCGCGGGGAAGTCACGAAGAAGCAGGACGGCACGAACAAGGAGCTGCAGGACGCGAAGTTCGCGGAAGCGGATGGCAAGGCCGGCGATCCGGCGCTGCACGATCTGTTCGACAAGTCGAAGGCGGCCCCGAAGTCGGAAGAGATCGCGCGGATCGAGGCGCTCGAGACGGAAGCGGCGAAGAACCCGCCGGCGGACACGGTGCCGCCGCCGCCTCTCGTCGATTCGCTGGTGAGGCAAGAACCCGCCGCGACGCCGGCGAGCGACTCCTTCAACGTCGCGATGATCGCGCCGGTTCCTCCGGCCACGCCCGTGCCTCAGCCCGAGATCGGCGCCGGCGCCGGTGGCCAGGGCGGTGGTCGCGTCGGAGGCGGCCAGGTGTCCGGTTTCTCGGTGCGCAAGGTCGACGGTCGCGGAAAGGGTGGCCCTGGACTCGCGAACGAGAAGGCGACCGAATCGAAGGCCGGCGCACCGGGCGCTGCCGCGCCTCCGCACGGCGAGCAGTACAAGTTCGAGGGCGGCGAGGCGACTTGGCGCGCCGGCCTCGACGGCGAGCAGGCCGCGAGCGCGCGCGACGACGACGCGATCGCCCTGCTCGACGGCACGCGCGACGCCGCGCTCACCCAGAACCTCGGTCTCCTCGGAAACGCCTTTGCCGACGAAGAGGACCGCCGCGCGAGGACGCCGAGCGCCGACGAAGTGATCGACTGGTGCCGGCGGCGTCCGAGCGAGACGCCGTCGATGATGTACTTCCGCTTCTGGGGCGACCACGCCTTCGAGCGCGCGGCGGTGAACGCGCAGTCGACATTCGGCGTCGACGTCGACACCGCGAGCTGGCCGCTCGTGCGCGGCTACCTCGAGCGCGGCCTGCTCCCGCCGAAGGAAGCGGTGCGCACCGAGGAGTTCTTGAACTGGTTCAAGGCCGACGCCGCGGCTCCCGCCGGCGCGGCCGGAAGCGGCCCCGCGTTCTCGATCGCGCTGGATGGCGGCAGGAGCCGCTACGGCGCGGCCGAAGCGAAGGACGCGCGCCTCCTGCGCGTCGTGATCCGCGGCAAGGACGTCGCCAAGGAAGAGCGCGCGCCGCTCAAGCTGACCTGCGTGATCGACGTGTCCGGCTCGATGCAGCAGGAGAACCGGCTCGAGCTGGTGAAGAACTCGCTGCGCCTGCTCGTCGCCGGCCTCGAGCCGAAGGACGCGCTCGCGATCGTCACGTTCAACACGACCGGCCAGCTCGTGCTGCCGATGACGTCTTTGTCCGACCGCGCCGCGATCGAGTCCGCGATCGCGCCGCTCACGCCGAACGGGAGCACGAACGCGCAGGCCGGCATCTCGATCGGCTACGCCGAGGCGGGGAAGCGCTTCGACCCCGAGTGCATGAACCGCGTCGTGATGTTCTCGGACGGCGTCGCGAACACGGGTCAGACCGACCAGGACGCGATCACCGCGGAAGTCGCGAAGGAACGTGAGCGCGGCATCCTCCTCAACACCTACGGCGTCGGCATGGGCAACCACAACGACGTGCTGCTCGAGCAGCTCGCGGACAAGGGCGACGGCGTGTGCTCGTACATCGATGACGCCGACGAGGCGAAACGCCAGCTCGTCGAGCGCTTCTCCGGCGCGATGATCACGATCGCGCGCGACGTGAAGGTGCAGGTCGAGTTCGATCCGACGCAGGTCGAGCGCTGGCGCTTGCTCGGTTACGAGAACCGGCACATCGCCAACCAGGATTTCCGCAACGACGCGGTCGACGCCGGCGAGATCGGCGCGGGACACCAGGTGACGGCGCTCTACGAGATCGAGCCGGGCCCAGAGTTCGGCGCCGGCGCGCGGCCGGTCGCCACGGTGCGGCTGCGCTGGAAGCCGCCGGTGAAGGCGCCCGGCCCGGACGCCGCGACGGAGACCGAGCGGTCGATCGCCGCGTCCGCGCTCGCCGCGGACTGGAACGAGCAAGCGTTCGGCCTGAAGCGCGCCGCGCTCGTCGCGCAGTTCGCCGAGTTCCTGCGCCGCTCGACGCACGCACGCGGCGATTCGATCGACGACCTCGCGATCGAGTCACACGCGCTCGCCGCGGCCTCCGGCGACAAGGACCTCACGGAGTTCGCGTCGCTCGTCGACCGCGCGAAGGGTCTGATCCCCCAGCTCCCGCCGCAGGATCCGCTGGTCGACGCGCTCGACGCGATCCGCAAGAACCGCGTCCTGCGCGCCGAGCTCGAGGACTTGGCGAAGGCGCGCGACCAGTCGCTGGTCGATGAGCTCGAGCGTCAGAACCGCGAGCTCGAAGCGCGCATCCGCGACCTGTTGCGCGAACGCCTCGGGAAGTGAACGCGCCGGGCGCGGCGGCGCCCGCGGCTCTCAGCCGTCGTCGATCTCGGGGAGCGTCGTCTCGTCGCCGCGGCCGATCTTGTTCGCGCCGAAGTCGGAGAAGGTGCCGCTGTTCGCGAGGTCGATGCGGTTCTTCTTCGAGACGCACTTCCTCACGACGGAATCGGTGCCGCCGTTCTCGATGCCTTCCGCGAGGTTCGCGACGGAGGTGCACGATTCGAGCTCGTTGCCGATGCGAGTCGCGCCGATCTGGAAGCCGTCCTCGCCGTTGTCGACCGCGACGCAGTCGGTGAGCTGGTTGCCGTTGCCCTCCATGCGGAAACCGTCGCCCTGGCAGCCGCGCACCGTGACGCGATCGAGCATGTTGCCGTTGCCGACGAGGCGGACGCCTGGCTCGTCCTCCGCGCCGCAATGCGTGACCGACACGAAGCGCACGGTCACGCCGCTGCCGTCGATGCGCATGCCGCTGTCGCAAGCGTCCTCGACCGTGCAGGACTCGATGCGGCCCGAGGTCGCGGCGTTCGCGATCTCGATGCCGTCCGCGTTCTCGCCGATGTCCTTCAGGCGGCACTTCTTGATCAGGAAGTTGCTGCCGTTGACGCGGATGCCCTCGTTGTCGGTGTTCGTCACGGTGCAGTTCTCGACGCGCGCGTTCTCGCCGTTGATCTCGACGCCGCGGCCGTCTTCGAGAGTCGCCAGCCGGCAGCGCACCACGCTCGCGTCGTCGCCATTCACGACGATTCCGCGGTCACCGTCGTTCTGGATCAAGACGTCGCGCACGCTGGCGCGCGCGCCGTTGATGCGCAGGCCCCCGTTGTTGCCGAGGAACGCGCAGTCGATGATCGTGCAGTCGTCGCCGTTCGCGTAGACCGCGCGTCCGTTCGAGTGGCGAACGACGCAATCGCGCATCGTGAGGCCGGCGGTCGAGCAGTTGACGCCCGCCGCGTCTTCGCCCGCGCCGTTCGCGTGGCGCATCTCGAGGCCGATCAGCGTGATGTCGTTCGCGAGGATCTTGAACGCGGGGCCGGTCGCGGTCTGGCCCTGCGGCCGCGCGTCCACCACCACGCGTCCCTTCCCCTTGATGGTGATGACGCCGTGCGCGACGTCGATGAGGACGTTTTCCTCGTAGACGCCCGCCGACACCAGCACGACGTCGCCGGGAGCCGACGCGTCGACCGCGGCCTGGATCGTGGGGTGATCCTTCGGGACCTTGAGCGTGCCGCCGGCGGCGGCGGGGACGACGATCGCCGTCAGAACGAGCGGCGCGAGGTTCGATCGCAACACGGGGACGCCTCCGGCCCGGGCATGGGCGGGACCGGGATTCGGTCCCGTTCCTTCATCGGCGGGCAGCCACCTCCGGTTGAGCGGGAACCGTCGAGGATCGAGACGCGCGCGCGACGGGGGCGACCCGTCATGCCCCCGACGATTGACGCAACGTGGATCCCGCGAGTTGACGCGCTTTTGGAGTCGAGCTCGAGTTCGCGACCCGCCTCCGTCCCCGACCGCTCAGCTCGTCCTCTGCTCGTCCTTCGCGCGTGCGCTGTCGAGCAGGAGCGAGGTGATCCCGATGCGGATGCGATTCTCGCGCGCGCACGGGTCGCGCTGCGTGAACGAGAACGTCGCGTTCTCCAGAACGAACAGACGCTCGAACATCTGACGGACCTGCATCGTGATCGCTTCGGTCAGTTGCTCGCGAGTCACCATGCCGTCGCGTTCGAGCGCCACGCCGAGCTTCCCCTGCCAACGCGTGTGCTTCGCGAGGTACGCCGCGAGTTGTTCCTTCGTCAAGTGACCGAGCTTGATCAGGTAGTCGCCGAGCTTGGTGCCCGGCGGCGAAGCGGAGCTCGCCGCGTGGACGAGGAAGCCGTCCTCGAGCTGCAGGGAGAAGGTCTCACGCCCGGCGCGGATGAACATGACGCCGGTCTTCTTCAGCGTCCCGATGAACTCGAGGAGTTCCGGCACGGGGACGACGCGGGTCGAACCGGTGAGCAGCGTCGTCGAGCTGTCGGTCTCCAGGAATCGCGCCGGCGGCTCGTCGGTCGGCTTCTTCACCGACGCGCTGTTCGCCATCAGCATCGCGACGTCCTCGGGCCGACTGCCCGCGAGGCTCCGCGCCGCGTAGTGGCCGGAACCCGCGCGGCTCGCATATTCCGCGGCGTCCTCGAGGGCGCGTGCGGCCGTCATCAGCGCCGACCGGAATTGCGCCGTCGTCTGCCGGGCCGAAGCCGCGAGGTCGTAGCACCGCTTCGCGAGCGAACGCGTCGCCTCCGACAAGTCGCGCTGCACGTCGTCCCATGCGACCGCGGGCTTGCGGGACGAATTCGCGGTCGAGTCCATTCGGGAACCTCCGGGATCCCTCATCGACGCGATGCGACGAGGCGCTTGAGCCTCAGAACAGCGTGCCCTGCCCGGGGCCCGGCCGGCGAAACGCGGCGGTCGACAGCTCGCGGCGCTCCTCGCCGAGCTTCGCGCGCGCGCGACCGATCTGGAAGAGATCGGAGATCTCGGACGCGAACACTCCCTCGCCGGTGTGTCGCGTGCCGAAGCGCGGATCGGAGAGTTTCCCGCCCCGCAGGTCGCGAATGCGATTCAGGACCTTATCCCTCGCGTTCGGCACGTGATCGTCGAGCCAGGACTCGAACAGCTCCTTCACCGCGTGCGGCAAGCGCAGGACGACCGAGCCGGCGGCCGTCGCGCCGGCGCGCGCGGCCGCGCCGAGGATGGCCGGGATCTCGTGCTCCGTGAGGCCGGGAATGACCGGCGCCACCAGCACGGTGACCGGGACGCCCGCGGCCGCGAGGCGCGAGATCGTCTCGAGCCGCTTCTTCGGACGCGCCGCGCGCGGCTCGAGCTTCGACGCGAGGTTCTCGTCGAGCGTCGTCACGGTGATCGCGACCGCGACGGCGTCGAAGCGCGCGAGCTCGGCAAGGACGTCCGCGTCGCGCGCGACGAGGGCGGACTTCGAGATCACCGCGACGGGATTCCGGAACTCCGCGAACACCTCGAGGCAGCGCCGGGTAATCCCGAGTTGCCGCTCGATCGGCTGGTAGCAATCGGTGTTGCCGGAGAGAGCGACGACCTGCGGCTGCCACGAGTCTTTCGAGAGCGCCTCGCGAAGGAGCGCGGGTGCGTCCTCCTTCACGAGGATCCGCGACTCGAAGTCGAGGCCGGAGGAGAACCCGAGGTACTCGTGCGTCGGCCGCGCATAGCAGTAGATGCAGCCGTGCTCGCAGCCGCGGTAGGGATTGACGCTGACGGCGAACGGGATGTCGGGGCTGTCGTTGGTCGTGAGGATCGTGCGAGTGCGGTCGCGGTAGTACCTCGTGCCGGTCGACGGCAGGTCGTCCGGATCGCCGCCGTCGAAGAGCGCCGGATCGAGCGCGATCTCCTCGGACACGAAGCGGTTCTTCGGGTTCTGCCCGGTGCCGCGGCCGTGGACCTCGCTCGGCGTGCGTCGTTCCATCGCGGCGCCGATGCTAGCGTCAGCCGCGCTTGCGGCCCGACGCGGGCGAGAGGTCGACGAGCACCGCGATCACCGCACCGACGATCGCCCTTCGCGTCGCGTTCGGGGTGCGCGGGTCTTACTCGTACCGCAGCGCTTCGATCGGGTCGAGCCGCGACGCCTTCCAGGCGGGATACCAGCCGAACACGATGCCGACGGTCGCGGAGACGGCGAGCGCCGCGATCACCGCCGCCGGCGAACTCTCGGTCGGCCAGTGCTTGTACCGCGTGACGAGCAGCGACGCTCCGCGGCCGAGCATCACGCCGATCGCGCCGCCCGCGAGGCAGAGCACGACCGCCTCGACGAGGAACTGCTGCAGGATCTCGTGCGCCCGCGCGCCGACCGCCATGCGCAGGCCGATCTCGCGGGTCCGCTCCGTCACGGACACGAGCATGATGTTCATGATCCCGACGCCGCCGACGATCAGCGAGATCGCCGCGACGAACAGGAGCAGCTGCGTCATGACCTCGGTGGTCTCCTTCAGCGAGTTGCTCATCTCGGTCATGTCGCGGACGTTGAAGTCGTCGGGCTCGTCGGCGCGCAGCCGGTGTTTCTCGCGCAAGAGTCCCTTGATCTGCTCGATGGCGTCGGGGATCTCCGGCGTCGACGCGGCGGCGGCCATGATGTTGTCGATGTAGTTGAAGCGGACCGGCAACGGTTGGTTCGCGGCCTGCGTCTCGGAGATCGCGGGGTAGAGCTGCGGCTTGCTCTGCGGGTAGGGCTGCCCCACGGCGTTGCCGGTCGTGCCGGTCGAGGTCGACCCGCCGCCGCCCGACGTCGCGGCGGACGACTGGTTCGAGACGCGCTGCTTCATCGTCGTCCACGGCGCGAGGATCACGTCGTCCTGGTCCGAGCCCATCATGCTCGCGCCCTTGCGCGTCAGAACGCCCACGACCTTGAACGGGACGCCCTGGATGCGAATCTCCTTCTCGAGCGGCGACTCGCCGGCGAACAACTGCGTGCGGATCGTCTGGCCGATGACGCACACCTTGCTCTGACTCTTCACCTCGCGGTCGGTGAACATGCGACCCTCGGGCTCGACGCCCCAGTCGCGCACGTCGAGGTAGGACGGCGTCGTGCCGGTGATGTTGCCGGGGACCCAGTTCTGGTTGCCGTAGACCACCTGGCCGCGCGGGCCGCGAGTGGTCGGCGCCGCGGCGCGGATCGCCGGGCAGTCCTTCGCGACCGCCTCGTAGTCGTCGGGCGTCAGCGTCATCTGGCTGCCGCCGCCGAAGCTGATGCCGCCGGACGCCGCCTGCCCGGGCTGGATCATCAGGTTGTTCGCGCCCATGCTCGCGATCGTGCGCTGGATCGTCGACGACGAGCCCTGTCCGATCTCCATCATCGCGATGACGGCCGAGACGCCGATGATGATGCCGAGCATCGTGAGGAACGCGCGGGTGAGGTTGCGCGCGAGAGCGCGTCGCGCGATCTTGAGCGTGCTGCCGATCCTCATGCCGCGCTACCCCCGGCGCCGCTTCTCGCGCCGGGCTCTTCTCCCTCGATCATCCCGTCCCTGATGCGGACGACGCGCCGCGCGGAGGCCGCGACGTGCGCGTCGTGCGTGACGAGGCTGACCGTCATCCCCTCCTTGTTCAGCTCGTCGAACATCGCGAGCACTTCTTCCGAGACGTGCGAGTCGAGGTTGCCGGTCGGTTCGTCGGCGAGGACGATCGGCGGGTGGTTGACGAGCGCGCGCGCGATCGCGACGCGTTGTTGCTGGCCGCCGGAGAGCTGCGACGGATGGTGGTGCATGCGCTCGCCGAGGCCGACGCGGGCGAGCAGCTCCGCCGCGCGCTTCTTGCCGGCGCGGTCGGACAGCTCGGGCGCCGTGTAATCGAGCGGCATGCGCACGTTCTCGACGGCGCTCGTGCGCGCGAGCAGGCTGAAGTTCTGGAAGACGAAGCCGATCTTCTTGCCGCGCAGCGCCGCGCGCCGGTCGGCCGACATGCGCGAGACTTCGTCGCCGTCGAGCCGGTATTCGCCGGACGTCGGCCGGTCGAGGCAGCCGAGGATGTTCATCAGCGTCGTCTTGCCGGAGCCCGACGCGCCCATCAGCGCGACCGACTCGCCGCGCTCGATCGAGAGCGACACCCCCTTGAGCACGGGGACGTCGACCTCGCCGAGACGGTAGGTCTTCGTGACGTCGACCAGCTCGATCAGCGCCATCGCGCGCGCGCTCCGCTCACGGTCCGCGGCGGCCGCCGCCGCCACCGCCACCGCGGTTGCGGAACGGGTTCGCCGGCTGGAACGGATTCGTCGTCGGGGACGACGGCGCCGCGGCGTCGGCGGGGTTGATCTCCGCGACGACGATCTCCGCGCCTTCGACGAGCGTGTCGCCGAGGATCTCGGTCATGCTGCCGTCGGAGAGTCCGGTGCGCACGCGGATCGAGCGCAGGCCGCCCGGCGCCGCGGCATCCTTCACCCACACCCGGCCGAAGCTCGTGCTGTCGCCCTCGCCGCGCGAACGGCCGCCGCTCGCGAGTCCGTCCGAATCGCCGCCGATCTCGCCGCTCTGCCCGCGGTCGCGCCGCCAGTTCCGCCGGCCCTCGCGGCCGCCTTCTCGCCCGCCTTCGCGCTCGCTCGGTCGCGAGGCCGCGCCCGCCTCGCCTTCCGTCGCGGCCGCGACCGGCTGGCTCGCCGGCGGTGCGTTCGGCGCCGACGCGTCGGCTTGGGTCGGCGCGCCGGCGACGGTCGTTTCCGCCGCGGTTTGCGGCAGCGTCGGCTCGAAGCGCAGCGCGGAGTTCGGGACGCGCAAGCAGTCGTCGCGCCGCGCGACCTCGAACCGCACGTTCGCGGTGAGGTACGGCAGGAGGCGACCGCTCGCGTTGTCGGTGATGACCTCGACCGTGTAGGTGACGACGTTCTGCGTCATCGCGGCGTTCAGGCGCACCTTCTGCACCTTCCCGGAAAACACGTCGCCGGAGAACGCATCGACGGTGAACGTGACCGGCTGGTCGACGCGCACCTGGCCGATGTCGGCCTCGTTCACCGCGACCCAGACCTCCATCCGCTTCAGGTCCTTCGCGATCAGGAAGAGGCTCGGTGCGTTGAGGCTCGCGACGACGGTCTGCCCGATGTTGACGCGGCGGTCGATGATGATGCCGGTGACGGGGCTCTTGATCACGCAGAAGCCGAGGTTGCGCTGCGCGCGGAACAACGACGCCTCCGACTGGCTCACCGCGCTCTCGGCCTGGACGATCGACGCCTCGCCGACGCCGACTGCGGCCTGCGCGGCTTCCCAGGTGGCGCGATACCCGTCGACTTCCGCCTTCGTGAGCAGATCGGGCTGGTCGAGCTGCTCGGCGCGCCGCCAGTCGGCCTCCGCCTGGCGCAGCCGCGCCTTCAACTGCTCGAGGTCGGCCTTCGCACGCGCGACGCTCGCCTTCGACTGGTCGAGCTGCGCCGTCGAGGAGCGAACGTCCGCGCGGTACACCGAGTCGTCGATCACCGCGAGCACCTGGTCCTGCACGATCTCGGAGCCGTAGTCGATCGCGTGGCCCTTCACGTCCTTGCCGAACTCGGTGATCTGTCCCGCGACCTGCGCGCCGACGTCGACGACCTCTTCCGGCTCGATCGTGCCGGTTGCGTTGATCGTCACGAGCACGTCGCCGCGCGTGACCGTCGCGGTGCGGTACTCGATCGCGCGCCGGCCCGCGTCCTGGTGATACCAGCCGTAGGCGTACCACGCGCCATAGCCGAGCGCGCCGAGGACGAGGAGGCGGAAGATCCAGCGCATGCGGTCCGTTCGCCGCGCGGCGCGGCCGAGTGAGTGCGTTCGCGCCGGCGATCTTGCCCGGGAACGCGCCTCTGCGCCAGTCGGAGCCGCTCGCGGTCAGCGCGCCTCGCGCGTGAACGCTCCGAATCGAATCACACTGGGGAGACGCCGATCGAGCGTCATGCACGCGCCGCCGGCGACGATCGTGATGCGGGGAACGATGTAGGTGACCTCGCCTTCCACCGTCGCGTCGAACTCGATCGCGACGTCGCTCGGTCCGGGTTCGTCGCGCCGGGCGACGAACTTCGCGCGGATGTCGAAGGTGAGCACGACGTCCTGCGAGGCGTCGACTTCGTGACCGCGCCATGCGACGTGCGTCGAGTGGCGGACGCGGACGCGTCCCGACGCGGACGTGAGCGGATCCTCCTCGAAGTCGAAAGCCCACTCCTGGACTCGGCTCGCACCCTGCGGGAGCCGATCGTCGCCGCACGCCTGCACCGAGTACCACGTGCCGCCCATCGGAACCACGGCGTCGAGAACGAGCTGGTCTTCTCCGACCAGTGCGGCCGCGTGCACCCCGTCGCCGATCCGGAGGAACGGACCGACGATGCCGAGTCGGTAGATCTCGGTGTGCCGGACGATCGGCGCGCATTCGTCGTTCACGCTCGGCGTCTCGGTCCTCGTGATCTCGATGCGGGCGCGGTCGGCCGGCCCTTCCGGCGCGTGCAGGACGATCTGCTCGCTCGCTCCCTTGCCGAGGATGTTTTCCGGGCCGCGGTGCGACCACGTGCCGAAGATCGCGTCGTTCGACGCGGGCCGCGCGTCGGGCAGGAGGGTGAGCTCGAACCGCTCGCGGAACGCGACCCACGGATCGTCGGGTTCCTTCGGCCGTGCGATCGCGAGGGCGCTGAGGAGAACTGCGAGCAGGAGCTTCATGCCGGTATCCAACCGCCGGCGCAAACGCGCCCGCGTCACGCGCGTGTCACTCGCCCTTCTTCTTGTCCGGGTGCATCCCCTGCTCGATCATCGCCATCCGCTCGCGGTGCTTGATGACGAGCTTGGTGATCGACACGACGCACCCCATGACGATCGCGACCGCGCCGACGAGCAGCGCAAGGTGCTCGACCCTCATGTTCGTCAACCATTCCATGGCGGAGATCTCCAGACCGGGATCTTACGGAACGCAGCGCTGGCGACTCCCGAACCGAAGGATCGGACGATGCCTTCAACCGGGGCTCCGCGCCAAGGCGCGGAGCCCCGGACGTGACCATCGGATGCAGCGCTTCGCGCTGCCGCGGCCTCTGGCCGCGGGATCGACCACTTCGGGATTTCGTCGCGTACCGCGACGAAATCCCGAAGCGGTCGATCAGCGCACCGGCAGCCGCGCGATGCACTCGACCTCGACCCGCGCGCCGACCGCGAGACCGCTCGCCCCGAGCGCGCTGCGCGCGGGGAACCCGTTCTTGAAGTAGCCGCGGTACACCTCGTTGAACGCGGGCCAGTCGCGGATGTCGGCGAGGAAGACCGACACCTTCACCACGTCGTCGAGCGACGCGCCGTGCTTCTCGAGCACCGCCTTCATGTTGTCGAGCGCCTGCGTCGCTTCGCCCTTGATGCCGCCGGGCACGAGTTCGAGCGTCCCGGGCCGGTTGCCGATCTGGCCCGAGACGAACAGGAGCCCGCCGCCGACGACGGCGTCGGTGAACGGAAGCTGCGCAGGGCTCGCAGGCGAAGCGACCGGCGGCGGCGGCTCGCGCGCGATCGAGTTGTCCATGTCGGCGGCGATGTCCCAACGCCCGCTCGACGGGTCGCGCCGCAGCGCGAGCACGAACTTCCCGCTGTCCGGCGCGCTCGCGCCGTGACGGTAGACGCCGATGATGAAGCCGGTGTCGCCGCTCGTGCGCGCGTCGAGCGCGGTGAGGTCGAGCTCGCCTCCGGCGCCGGTGTACGCGGCGCGGATCGCGTCGCGGCCGCGGACGGCGCGCGCGCCGTCCGAGAGGACGAACCCGTCCTCCGCGAACAGCGCGGCCAGTGCGCCGGCGTCGTGAGCGCGCCACGCGCGCTCGTAGTCGCGCAGCACGCGGTCGAGCTCGGGCGGCAGCGTGATGCCGGCCGCGCCCGGCGTGCTGGACGCCGCGTCGGTTGCGGTGGCGCTCGAGCCGGCGTGGATGACGGTGCATCCGGTGAGAGCGAGAAGGACGGAGACGGCGAGCTGTGCGCGCATCCAATTGCCTCGCGGGATGACGAGTCCGCGGATCTTCGCGGCCCGTGCCGGCGCCGCAAGACCCGTTCGGATTCCGCGCGGTGCACATGCTCACCGGCAGCTCGTGCGGATTCTCGTTGATGATCAATCGCATCGCGCAGTCCGCCGGCAACTCGAACGTGAAGGCGGTCGACCTCTTCCACGTCGGCTACGGCATCGACAACTCGAACTCGCGGACCGCCGGCTTCGCGTCGTCGGCCGGTGCGAAAACGGTTTGCGTCGACGCGCGCCTCGCGCTCCCCGCGCTCCCCGCGTTCCTCACGTTCCTCGCATCTTGGACGAGCGGCCAATCGTTCTCGAGCGCGGTGAACTCCGCGAACCGCGCGGGCCATCCGCTCGACCTCGTGACGATGGCGGGCCTGATGGTGACGCATTGGTCGCTCGCGACGTCGATCGACAGCTCAAGGTTCGTGGCGGGAAGCGAGGCGAAGACGATCAGCTCGAATCCGTGAATCGAACGAAGAGACGCGGCCCCGGGCCCGTTCATCGGGACTCGACGCGCGGGATCGCGCCGGAGCTGAGGCGGCCGTGAAGGCGCCAGCCGACGAGGAGCTGCCAGGAGCGGGGCGACGCGGTCGGCGCGGGGCGCGTGGACGGCTCGAGTTCGTGCCAGCCGGTGAACCACGCGGCGGAGGAGTAGGGATCCACGCGGCCGGTGAACGGGATGCCGTGGCGACGCGCGTTGTTCAGGACGTATGCGAGCGTGTTCTTCACGTCGAGCGTCGAGGTGAGGACGCGGGAATGG
>CAZOLL010000035.1:0-16243 GCA_964580365.1 uncultured Phycisphaeraceae bacterium | reverse complement strand
AGGCGTGGAGCACGCCGCTCGTCAGCACCTTCTTCTTCACGGCCAGGGCGAGCGAGCCGGCGCGGCGGATCGCGTTGATCGCGCGCAGGTGGTTCATGTGGCCTTCGCGCGCGGGCACGCCGGTCGAAATCTCGATGCCAAGCGAGGTGCCGTGCCGCGCCAGCTCGACGTCGTGCACGGCGAGCGCGTTGCCGGAGAGGACCGCGTCGACCCAGCCGCGCGAGATCAGCCGCGCGAGCGCGGGCACGCCGCCGGTGTGGACGACGACCGGCCCGGGCACGAGCACGACGCGCCGGCCGGCCTTCTTCATCGCACGCCAGATGCGCGCGACCTCGCGTGCCTTCACCTCGACCGCACGCTCGGAGCTGCTCTCGGACTTCATGAAGGAGAACGTCTCCTTCGTGCGCTCCTCGAACGGCGGCTCGATCTTCACGCCGTCGACGCCGCACACGACGGGGTCGCCCCGCCGGAGGTCGCGCATCAGCGTGCAGCGCGCCGTACCGCCGCGCACGACGATCATCCCGTCCATGCGTCCGTTCTTCACGGCGATCCAGCGGCCTTTGTGCTTCACGCGCGTGGGATGGTGCGTCGTCGAGTAGAAGGCATCGGGCGCGACGCCGCGGCGCGGCGCGGCGACGAGCCGCACTTCGCGCTCGTCCTTCAGGCGGCAGCCGAGAGCGGCGAGGTTCTCGAGGATCGCCGCCTGTTGCGCGGCGGTGGGCGCCGTCACGTCGAGCTCGACCTCGGTGAACTCGCGCTTCGTGCGGCCCACGTCGAAGCGGACGATCTCGTAGGAGCCGCCGCCATCGATGATCGCACCGAGGAAGCGGGACATCATCCCGCTGTCGATCAGGTGGCCGCGAGCGGCGACGCGGGCGGTGCGCGGCGACTTCACGGCAGGTGCACCAGACCCCAGAGCAACGTCACGTCGCCGTCGCCGCGGCCGTCCCA
Source organism: uncultured Phycisphaeraceae bacterium (assembly GCA_964580365.1). Classification (GTDB taxonomy): domain Bacteria; phylum Planctomycetota; class B15-G4; order B15-G4; family JADJEK01; genus CAZBOK01. Next base: position 15,292 of record CAZOLL010000035.1, on the reverse strand, counting down.
CCCGACGAGCGGCGTCCACCACTCGGTCCACTCCGGGTTGCTGCGCCAGCCGAACAGGACGCCCCACCCGAGGCGGAACGTCGCGCACGGCGCTTCCTTCTCCGGCGCGTCGCCGACGAAGTGCACGACCGCGGCCGCGAGATCGAACTCGTTGACCGGCTCGTGCTCGGTGCCGTCTTCCCCCGACGAGCCGTCCTCGGCCCACGTGTACCGCGACGACTCCGCGTAGCGGCCGACGAGCGAACCGAGCACGTGGGCGTCGAAGCGCCGCGAGTCCGCGCTGCGCGACGACGACACTCCGGCGAGACCGAACGCGACGTCGAACCGTCCGGCGTCGTCCGACCACGACGGGTCGAGGAGCCCCACCATCGACATGCTGCCGGTCCCGTTGCGCGCGTTCCTCCGCCAGTTGACGAGGTCGAACGCGGTGCCGACGAACGCGCGGTCCGGCGTGTTCGTCAGATGGAGCAGCGACCCGCCGCCGAGGCGGAAGTCGAAGCCGCCGGGGCGCGACTCGTTGGTGAAGAGCAGCCCGAAGAGGGAGTCGACGCGGTCGGTGCCGTCCGCGAACTCCTCGCGGCGGAAGAACGGCGAGAGCAGGAGGCGTGCGATGCCCCGCGAGCCGGTGCTTTCGTCGGGCGCGACGCAGCGGGACAGCAGGTCGATCGCAGACGTCGCTTCCGCGGGCTCGGCGTTCAGCACGACGTCGACCGAGCGGTCGTGCAGCGCGACCGCGTGGCCGAAGCCCTCCTTGGTCGAGACGCTGTGGCGGCCGTCCTTCTCCTCGGCGTGGCGGTTCTCGCGGTCTTCGAGCAGGTCGACCACTGCGTTGCGCGCGCTCTTCGCGTCGTCCTCGTCGCACCACTCCGAGTGCCACAGCACGAGGCGGCGCTCGCCGCGATCGACGATGACGAAGCGGTCGCCGCGGAAACCCGGGTCGGCCATCTCGCCGGGCCACACGCCGCCGCGACCGTCGCCGAGCCAGACGCGCGTGAGGTACTCGCCGAGCGCTCCTTCGATGCTGCGCTGCGCGCCCGCGAGCGCGCCGTCGAACGCGCCGATCGTGATCGCCGGCGCGGGCGACCGCTCCCGGTAGTAGCGCTCCGGATGCAGGATCTCGGTGGTCGAGCGCGGCGGGTCCTCGAACACGCGGTTCACGGCGTCGACGCCGCCGCGGTTCTTCAGCTCGAGGAGGAAGTCGGCGCCCGCGACGTACGGCAGGACGAGCATCCCCACCATCGCCGGAGCGGTCGCGGCGAGCGCCTGGTCGCGCTTCGGCCCGCTGCCGGCGAGGATCGAGAAGTCGCCGCGCAGGACGTCGAGCTTCATCGACCACACGCCGAGGCGCGGCAGCGCCATTGACGAATCGAAGCCGCTCTTCAAGAGCGCGTAGTCGAGCTCGTTCAGCTTCGCGCAGCCCTCGACGACGCAGCGGCCGGCGATCCAGCGGTCGAGGTCGCAGTCGTTCAGGTCGAGGTAGCGCTGGATGCCGTAGCGGCCGTCGTCGATCGCATGCACTGCCTCGTGCGCGAACGTGGTCTCGCCGGAGGCCGCGTCGGTCGGATCGATCATCGTGAGGGTGCGCGTCGACGGCGAGTAGATGCCGAGCGCGGACTCGCCGAACAACTCGGAGAAGCCGCTCTTCGCGTCGGCTTCCTTCTTCGCGAGCCCGAACGCCTCGAGGATCGAAGCGACGTGGTCGGACGTCCGCTCGTCGGCGTCGGCCGGCTGCGACGAAGGTTCGGACGACGCGACCTCGCGGCGCAGATCATCGCGGGAACGCGCGGTGACCGTGACGCCTTCGGGGAACGGCAGCGCGCGCACGCGCGCGACCCGCTCGATGATCCAGCGCTCGCGGCCGGCGAGCGACGCGGGGATCGCCGGCGGATCGATGGTCGAGCACGAGGCGAGCGCCGCGAGCGGGACGAGGAAGCGCAGGAGCGCGGCGATTCGCTGGGTCACGCGCGGGAGTATAGGAACGCGCCGCGCGCGACGATCATCGCGTCCCAGTTCCGACGGTTCAGCCCTCGAGGTAGACGCGGAACTTCTTCCCGTCGGCGGACGGCTCGAACACGACCTTCTTCCCCTTCGAGAGGATCCGCCCGGCCGCGTCGAGCCACATCTGGCGGAGCGCGAGCTCCCGGTTCTTGTTCACTTCCTCGAGGAGGCGGCTGAAGCTCGCGGCCTGTCCGTGCGCGAGGTTGACCTGCTCGTTCTTGTAGGTCTCCGCGTCCTGGATCACCTGGTTCGCGGCGGCACGCGCCTGGGGCAGGAGCTTCTTCGCGTAGCCGTCGGCCTCGGCGGCGAGGCGCTCCTTGTCCGCGCGAGCGGTCGACACGTCGTTGAACGAGGCGATCACGCCGAGCGGCGGGTTCACGTCGGTGATGTTGATCGCCGACACCGCGACGCCGAGCCGGAGCTTGTCGAGCGCGGACTGCACACGTTCGAGCGCCGCGAGCTGCAGCTCCGCCTTGCCGTTGCCGAGCACGTCGTCGACGCCGCGCGTCGCGATCAGCTCGGAGAGCGTCGACTCCGCGAGCTTGCGGATCAGGAAGCGTCGCTCGTTCTGGTTCACCGGCGAGAGGTCGCCGGGGTCGCGCGGCCCGTCCGCCACGCCGAACAGCCACTGCACCGGGTCCTTCACGCTCCACAGCGCGGTCGCCTGCAGCTCGATGATGTTCGTGTCGCCGGTCAGCCACTGCACTTCGTCGGGCGAGGGCGGCACGTCGTTCATCTTGTCGGAGAGCTTGAAGCCGATCGGCATCGTCTGCAGCTGCCCGGTCTCGACGAGCGCCATCGTCTCGATCGGCCACGGGAGCGTCACGTGGATGCCCGGCGGCTCGACGCGCGCGACCGCTCCGCCGCGGAGCACGACGCCTTGCTGGCCTTGCTGCACCGTCCACACCGCCGAGTTCACGGCGAGCGCGACGACGCCGAGCACGACGAGCGCCGCGAGCGAACGCGCGAGGATCCGTGTGATGCGCGAGGCCCCCATCGTCATCCGCCCTGCTTCGCCCCGTCCTTCGCCGCTGAGTTGGCCTCCGGAACGGTCGGGATGCCGGAGCCGGAGAGCGCCTTGAGCAGCTCGTGATCGGACGGGATCACCCACGTCGAGTTGGAGCCGAGGATGTTCTCGAGCGCGTCGAGCGTGCGCTTGAACTCGAAGAACGCCGGGTCCTTCGCGTACGCCTCCGAGTAGATGCGCGTGCTCTCGGCGTCGGCTTCGCCGCGGAGCTCCTCCGCCTTGCGCTCCGCCTCCGAGCGCAGCCGCGCTTCCTCGCGATTGGTCTCGGCCTTCACGCGCGCATAGTTCTCGTTGCCTTCCGAGCGGTACCCGGCGGCGATGCTGTCGCGCTCGGCCTCCATGCGGCGGAAGACGGCTTCCTTGTTCTGGGACGGGAAGTTCAGCCGCTTGATGCGGACCGCGGCGACCTCGATGCCGAGGATCGCGAGCGCGCGCTCGGCCGCGGTCTTCGTCAGCCGGTCGTTGATCTCGGACATCACGGCTTCGCCCGGCTTCGGCGAGACGAGCGCCGAGAACGGCCGCGACGAGATCTCGTTGTTCGTCACCGATCGGAGCAGGTCGGCGAGACGCGCCTCCGCGGCGGCGCGGTTGTTCAGGCTGACGAGGAAGCGCGTCGGGTCGGCCACGCGCCAGCACAGGAACGCGCCGACGATGAGGTTCTTCTTGTCGGAGGTGAGGAACTCGCCCGGCGCGCCGTCGAGGACGTGCAGGCGGCGATCGATGCGCAACACCGTGTCGACCGGGGCGGGCCACTTCCACTGGAGGCCGGCGGTCTCGATCACGCGGCGCGGCGAGCCGAAGCGCGCGACGATCACCGTCTCGTTCTCGGCGACCTGGAACGCGCAGGTCCAGACCATCAGCGCGACCAGCCCGACGAGAACGGCGAACCGGAACAACGTCTTCATCACTCCTCCTCGTCGGACCGTTGGTCGCGCGTCGCCGCGCGCGGGACGACCGGCGGAGGCGGAGCGCCTTCGCCGGACCCGGGCGCGGGCTGCGTGAGCACCGGCTCGACCTGGGGGGACATCAGCACGATCGCGCGCACGCGGGACAGCGCGCGCTCGAGCGCCTCGCGCGCGAGCCGCAGCCGCGACACGCGCTCGTTCTCTCGGAAGGCCTGCGCGCGCATCTCGAACGCCGCGGCCTCGCCTTTCACCTGTTCGATGCGCAACTCGCGGTCGCCGTCGGCGCCCTTCTCGATGGTGATCGCCTCGGCGCGCGCGCTCGCGAGGGCCTCGCGCTTGTACTTCTCGGCGCGGCGCGACTCGCGGTCCTTGTCCTCGAGCGCGGAGGCGACGTCGCGGTACGCGTAGTGCACTTGCGGCGGCGCGTGCGCGTCGAGCAGGAGGAACTCGCGCACGGAAAGCGCGCCCTTGCCGAGGACGCGGTCGAGGTCTTCCTGCAGGTCCGCACCGACCTCGCGCTCGAGGTCGTCCCACTTGCCGACGAGCGACTCGTCCGCGCCGCGGTTGCCCATCACTCCGCGGATCGTCGCCTCGGTGAACGAGCGCAGGAGCAGCTCGGGGTCCTCGATGCCGAACTGCACGCGGAACGGGTCGCGCACGTCGAAGTGGATCGCTTCGGCGATCTTCAGCAGCTTTTCCTGTCCGGTCAGGACCTCGCCCTCGGCGTCGACATCGCGCGCGCGCGACTGCGACGCGGGCGCGGCGTCCTCCACCGAGAGGACGTCCGACGCCGCGCCATTCACCGACGGCGGTCCCGCGACGCGATCGAACCCGAGCTCGACGCTGCGCACGTGGTCGCGCGGCATCGTCACGACGCGATCGATCGGATACGGGAGGTGCAGGACCGGACCGGGCTCGTTGACCGTCCGCGCCACGCGGCCGAAGCGCACGAGAAAGCCGGTCTCGCCGGGGTAGACCGAGGAGACGGCGGTCGAGAGCCACAGGCCGAGCACGACGAGCACGGCGAGAGCTTTCGCGAGCGGACGCGTCGGGTCGAAGCCGAGCGGGCCGCACGCCGCGCGCATCCACCCGCCGAACCGGCGGTCGAGCCGGATGCGCGCCGCGCTCCACGCCATCAGCGCGAGCACGACGACCGCGGCCGCGACGTCGACCGTGCCGGCCGTCGACGCGGTCGCGACCTTCACCGCCGTGACGGGCTCGATGCCGCCGAGCCCGTAGAGCTGGTTCAACAGCCAGCCGAAGACGAGCGCGAGCACCATGATCACGGCGAGGTAGGCCCACATCACGCGGCGGCCGAGGTGCTTCGCGACGACGAGCATCGTCGCGACGTTGGTCGCGGGGCCGGCGAGCAGGAAGACGAACTCGGCGCCCGGGTCGAGCCCCTTCGCGACGAGCGCGGCGGCCACCGGCGTCGACGCGGCGGCGCAGATGTAGGTCGGCGCGCTGAGCGCGAGCATCAACAAGAGCGCGGGCCAGCCGTTCGGGACGGTGCCGCCGAAGAAGTCGTCCGGCAAGAGCACGGTGAGGAGCGCGGACGTCGCGAAGCCGAGCACGAGCCACGGCGTGATGTCGTCGAGCAGCGGCCCGAACGCGTAGCGCAGCGCGCCGACGAGGCGGTTCTCGCGCCGCGGGGCGTGCGCAAGCGCGCCGTGATCGTGCGCGTGATCGTGGCCCGCATGCTCGTCCGTTTCAGGCGCGCAAACGGTCGCACAGTCCGCGGGTGCCGCGGCGTCCTCGAGCTTCTCGCCGGGCGCGACGTCGATCCCTTTCTTCACCATCCAGTTGACGATCTGCCCCGCGCCGATCGCGGTCAGGATGCCAGCGATCGGGCGCATGATCGTCATGATCGGATCCATCAGGGCCCACGTCAGGCCGACGGATTCGAGATCGGTCTCCGGCGTCGAGATCAGGAACGACGTGGTGGCGCCCTTCCCGGCCCCCGAGCGTCGCAGCGCGATCGCGGCCGGCAGCACCGAGCACGAGCAGAGCGGCAGCGGCGCGCCGAACAACGCGGCGAGGCTGACCGAGCGCAGGTCGTCCTTCCCGAGGTGGCGCAGCACCTTGTCCTCGGGGATGAACACCTTGATCAGCCCCGCGAGGACGAACCCCACGAGCAGATAGGGCCCGGACTCACGGAGGATGAGCCAGACCGCGCCCAGCCAGTCGGCGAGGAACGCGCTCATCCCGGCTCCAGCTCGTGAATCAACGCCATGACGAAGATGCCCGCCACCAGGAGTCCGATCTTCAACAACATGTCTTGTCGGTGGTGGAAGACCTCGGGCAATAGCTCGCAGAGGCACACGAAGAGGAATGTTCCCGCCGCGAGCGCAGTCATGATCGCGAGGCCGTGGTCGGAGAGGCTCTCGGTGAGGATCTCGCCGATGAGGATCCCGAGCGGGCAGATCAGCGCGAACAACACCGCCTGGATCACGAGGTGGCGCCGGCCGAACTTCGCGAGGTGGAAGACGGTCGTCAGCGAGAACGCCTCCGCGCCCTTGTGGCAGATGAGCGAGAGGAACACGGGGAACGCGAGGCCGATCTTCGCCGCGGCGGCGAGCCCCATGCCGTTCGTGAGCGAGTGGATCGAGAGGCCGAGCAAGGCCGCGAAGCTCACTGCGCGGTGGCGGTGCAGGTCGTCCGCGTGCTCCTGCTTGCGGAGCGCGAGCGCCTCGACGAGGTACACGCCGAGAACGCCGACGAGCACGAACATCCACACCGTCAGGTCGCCGTGGTCGTGCCCGCCGCCGTTCGACGCGTGATGGTCGAGCGCCGCCACCTCGGGCAGCAGGTGCAGGAACACCGCGCCGAGGAACACGCCGGTCGACAGGCCGAGGATCGCGTGCATCAACCGCTCGGTCCAGCGCACCGTGAGCGGCAACAGGCCGCCCGCGAGCGACGTGAGGAAGATGAACAGCGCGTCCTTGAACATCCCGGGCGAGCTTAGCGGTCGATCCGGCGGGACGGCGCGCTCCGAGCCGTTCGAACGCGCGGGCGCCTTCGGCGTCAGCCGCCCGCGGCCTCGGAATCGGAGGGCGGCGAGCGCAGCCGCGCGCCGGGCCGGTCGCGGAGGAAGCGGTTCGAGCGGTGGTCCGACGCGAGCAGCTCGACGACCGCACGCAGGAGCTCCGCGTCGGTGCCGCAGGTCCGCGCGAGGAAATCGATGCGCTCGCGGTCGGGCACGCCGAGCGCGGCCTCGAACAACGCGCGGACGCGCGGCCACTCGATCGGGCCGCTCACGGCGTCACTCCTCGGTCGGTGCTCCAGGGCCGTTCAGCCGGCGGAAGAGCCACGCGCGCGACGTGCGCCATCCGCGCTCGACGGTGCGCGACGAGCACTCGAGGACCCCCGCCGCTTCCTCTGCGGTGAGGCCGCAGAAGAACAGGAGGTCGACGATCTTGGCGAGCTGCGGGTCGAACTTCTCGAGCTCCTCGAGCGCGTCGTCGAGCGCCACCAGGTCGAGCGACGGGTCGTCGACCCAGGCGAGGGAGTCCGACAGATCGGTGCGCGCGCCGCCGTCGCGCTTCGCCGCGTTCTTCTTCCGAGCGTGGTCGACGAGCACCGAGCGCATCGCGCGCGACGCGACCGCGAAGAACGCCTTCCGCCCCTCCCACAAGCCGCCCTCCTGCCCGATCAGTCGCAGGTAGGCCTCGTTCACGAGCGCGGTCGGCTGCAGCGTGTGGCCGCTCGGCTGGTCCTTCAGCTTCTGCTCCGCCATCGCGCGCAGCTCGTGCGCGAGTACGCGGAACAGCTCCTCGGCGGCGTGCGAGTCGCCGTGCTTCACCTTTTGCAAGAGGAGCGTGACCTGCTCGCGTTCGCGGTCCACGCGCGGAATCATACGGGAGGTTCACGCACCCACGGACGCAGTCCGCTCCGATCGACCGACATTCCGCCTCCGATCCGCCGCGGCGCGGAAGCTCGACCGATATGCTCTTTCGCCGCCGCACCCATCGAGAGCCCGACTCCCGCCCATGAGACCCCTCCGGCCGTCCGCCGTCGTCGCCGCGCTCTTCCTCGCCGCGATCCCCGTGCTCCCCGCGGTCCGCGCGTTCGCGCGCGCGGGCGGCGAAGCCCAGCAGGCAACGACGCTCGAGGCGGCCGTCCAGTCGATCGGGCAGGAGCGCCTGATGCAGCACGTCGAGACGCTCGCGTCCGACGAATACGAGGGCCGCGGCGCCGGCACGGACGGCGGGAAGAAGGCGGCGGACTACATGGAGGCCGCGTTCAAGGAGCTGAAGCTCGCGCCGAAGGGGACGAGCGAGTACCGCCAGGCGTTCTCGCGCGGCAGCACGAAGATGACGAACGTGATCGGGATGCTCGAAGGCGCGGACGAGAAGAAGAAGGACGAGGTGGTGATCCTCGGCGCGCACTTCGACCACCTCGGCACCGTCGAGGAGAAGATCTACCACGGCGCCGACGACAACGCATCCGGCTCGGCGTCGCTCGTCGAGATCGCCCGCGCGTTCACGCTCGGCCCGAAACCGAAGCGGACGATCCTCTTCATCGCGTTCGACGGCGAGGAGATCGGTCTGCTCGGCAGCAAGCACTTCGTGAAGAACCCGACCGTGAAGTTCGCGAAGATCGCCGCGATGGTGAACCTCGACATGGTGAGCCGCGGCATGACGGAAGAGCTGCGCGTCTGCGGCGCGCAGAACTCGCCCAAGCTGAAGCCCTTGCTCGAGGAGCTCGCGCCCAAGGACGAACTGAAGCTGTTCTACGACTTCGAGAAGGACCCCCATTGGCGCTGGGGCAGCGACCACGCGCCGTTCGGCGACGCGAAGATCCCCTACCTCTACTTCGGCGTCCTCGACCACGAGGACTACCACAAGCCGACCGACATCTCCGACAAGTGCGACCCGGAGAAGATCGAGCGCATCGCGCGCTTCACCTACCGCGTCGTGTCGATGATCGCCGACCTCGACGAGCGGCCGACGTTCACGAAGGACTGAGCCCGAACATCGAGCGGCCGAGCGACTGGCCGCCGTCGATCACGAGGCAGTCGCCGGTGACGGACGGCGCCGCGTCCGACGCCAGCCACAACACCGCCGCCGCGACCTCGTCGACGCCGACGAACTTGCCGGTCGGGATCGTGCGCTCGAGCGCGGCACGCGCCTCGGCGGTGGGCCAGAGGTTCTTCTCAGCACCGTGCGAGTCGAACGGGCCGGGCGCGACGCAGTTGACTCGGATCCGATGCGGCGCCCACTCGACCGCGAGCGTGCGCGTGATCGCGAGCACGCCCGCCTTCGCGGCGGCGGAGTGCACGACGCCGGGCATCCCCGTCCACGCGTAGGTCGCGCCGATGTTCACGATCGAGCCGCCTCGCAAGGACTCCGCCATCACGCGACCCGCCGCCTGGCTGCAGTAGAAGGTGCCGGACAAGGCGATGTCGATCACCGCGCGCCACGCCTTCGGCTTCAGACGCATTGACGGCACGACGAAGTTGCCCGCGGCGTTGTTGATCAGGACGTCGATCGAGCCGTGGCGCGCCGCGACCGCGTCGAACGCCTCGCGAATGCGGTCCGGCTCGCGCCCGTCGAGCACGATCGACTCGACGCGACCGCGGCCCTCGGCGACGACTTCCGCATGGTGCTCCGCGTCGCGGCTCGCGACGACGACCGCGCGCGCGCCGCCGGCGACGAGTCCACGCGTGACGACGCGACCGAGCCCCGTGCCGCCCCCGGTGACGATCGCGACCCGGCCAGCGAACGCGCCGGCGACTTCGTGCGTCATGCGGTTCCTCCGCTCGATTGCGATCGTCCTGTGAGCGCGATAACTTCGGCGCTCGAAGAAGGTGGGCGATTAGCTCAACGGTTAGAGCCGTACCTTTACACGGTGCAGGTTGAAGGTTCGAATCCTTCATCGCCCATCACTCTTGCATCGAGCTCCCCATGCGAATCCCGTCGCTCGTCCCGCGCGTCTCGCGGGCCCCGTGCGTCTCGTGCGGGCTCGCGCTCGCGGCGGCGGTGTGCATCACGCTCGCGAGCGGTCACGAACCCGCGCGGGCGGAGCCGCTCGCCGCACTTGCCGCGCAGTCAGGGCCGGCTCTCGCCGCGAAACCCGCGGCGACGCTGATCGACGAACTGCCCGGCACGTGGAACGGCGAGCAGAAGACCGGCTCGGTGCTGCTCTTGGAATCGGCGAAGTGGGCGTGGACGCTCGAGCGGCAGTTCCTCGAGGGCGCGATCGAGACCTCCGACCCCGTGTCCGGAAAGGTCGTGTACCAGGCGCGCGCGTTGCTTCGCATCGCCGACGGTCGTGCGACTCTGCACTGGTTCGATTCCCACGGCGAAGCGCGCCGCTACGAGGGCGCGCAGGACGGCGACGCGTTGTCGCTCGCACGTGAGTCGGTCGACGGCCGCGAAACCGTAACGATCGCGATGGACGGCGAGGGCGTGAAGATGACGTTCTCTCGCGGCGCTGCCGGCGGACGGCCGGCGACGCTCGTCGAGTCGAGCTACAAGCGCGCGATCGAGCGCACGAAGAAGAAGAAACCGAAGGACAAGGACGGCGGCTGACGACGATGGCGACCCCGGCGATTCCACGACGCGTTTCCGTCGCGATCCTCCTCCTCGGCGCCGGCGCGCTCGTCCTTCCCGTCGCCCACTTCGCGTGCGACCGCGGCGGCGAGGCCGAGGAAGACGGCGAGATGCTCGAGGACGACGACGTCGGAGACTCCGCGTTCGTCGCTCCGCCGGTCGAGTTCACCGACGCCGACCTCTCGCGGGTCATGTCCGTGCTGATCACGCTGCGCCCGCAGCTCGAGACGCGCTTGTTCCAGCTCTACCCCGATGCGAGCAAGCGGCCGCCTCTGAAGATCGGCCCCGACACCGCGAGCTACCTCGGCGCGGACGCGCTCCCCGCGCTGCGCAAGGAAGGGTTCATCAGCGCGGCGCAGTTCGACGCGTTGCTCGGCAACGTCCTCGTCGCGTGGCAACGAGTGCAGCTCGGCGAAACGGGCGGTTTCGACGTCGGGGAGCGCGTCTTCAACCTCAAGTCTGCGCGCCAGGCGAAAGAGACCGAGAAGAAACAGATCGCGGACGACCCGAACCTGAGCCCGGACGACAAGAAGAAGCGCCAGCGCGAGATCGACGACCAGATCGCCGAGATCGACGACCAGCTGGCGGAGATTTCCGACCGCTCCCTCGCGCTCAAGCGCAGATTCGATAGCGTGCCGCAGCAAAACCTCGAAGCGGTGACGAAGCGCAAGGTCGAGTTGGCTCGGCTCTTCGCGCCGCGCTGATCGGAATCTGCTCCATGAGTCGGTCGTTTCCCGTCTTCGCGTTCGTGATTTGCGCGCTCGCGGCCTGCTCCGAGTCGAAGGACGACGGCGACGCACGCGCGTCGGCGGGAGGCGCCGCGGCGGCGCCCGCGCAGGATCGCGCGACCCTCCTCGACCCGCGCGAGAAGCACCTGCGGAACCTGCGCCAGCTCACGTTCGGCGGCGAGAACGCCGAGGCCTACTTCTCGTTCGCGGGCGATCGTCTGAGCTTTCAGTCGACGCGCGACGGAGTGCCTTGCGACCAGATCTTCGTGATGAACCTCGACGGCGGCGGCCTCGTCCGCGTGTCGAACGGCGAGGGCCGCTGTACCTGCTCGTACTTCATGCCGGGCGACCAACGCGTGCTGTACGCGTCGACGCATCTCTCCGGCAAGGAGTGCCCTCCGCCCCCGGACCGCAGCCACGGCTACGTGTGGGCGGTCTACCCCAGCTACGACATCTTCACGGCGAACGTGGACGGCACGGACGTCCGCCGCGTGACGGACGCGGCGGGCTACGACGCCGAGGCCACGGTCAGCCCCGACGGCAAGACGATCGTCTTCACGTCCGCGCGCGACGGCGACCTCGAGCTGTACACGATGAACGTCGACGGCACCGGCGTGAAGCGGCTCACGAACGTCGTCGGTTACGACGGCGGCGCGTTCTTCAGCCCCGACTCGAAGCGCATCTGCTTCCGCGCGTTCCGGCCCGACACGCCCGAAGCGAAAACGAAGTTCACCGAGCTCCTCTCGAAAGGCCTGGTCGAGCCGCGCGCGCTCGAGCTGTGGGTGATGGACGCCGACGGCTCGAATCAGAAGCAGGTCACGAAGAACGGCGCCGCGAACTTCTGCCCGTTCTTCACGCACGACGGCAAGAAGCTGATCTTCTCGTCCAACACGGGCGACCCGAAGGGCCGCGAGTTCGACCTGTTCCTCGTCGACATCGAGAGCGGCGCGACCGAGCAGGTCACGTTCTGCCCGCAGTTCGACGGCTTCCCGATGTTCTCGCCCGACGGCAAGCGGCTGGTGTTCGCGTCGAACCGCGGCGGCAAGACGTCCGGCGAGACCGACATCTTCATCGCCGACTGGGTCGACTGAGCGCCGCGCGATCGAAGCGGTTCAGCTCGGCTTCAACATCGTGAGCAGCTCGCGCACGGTCGCGGGCATCGTGCGCTCGCGAGCGGTCACCGCATAGAAGCGGCGCGTGATGGGCAGGTCGCGGACGTGCACGAGCGCGAGCCGGCCGCGCTTCACTTCGTCGGCGATGTAGAGCGTCGAGAAGAACGCGAGCCCCATCCCCGCGAGCACGGCCTCGCGCACGACGTCGTTCGCGCTCACTTCGAACGCGACGTCGAGGTCGCGGCCGAACGCGAGCCCCACCTTCGCGAGCGCGCGCTCCACCGCGTGTCGCTGCCCGGAGCTCTTCTCGCGCACCACGACGCGGCGGCCGCGCAGCTCGGCCGCGTTGATCTTCTTCCCCGCGAGCGGGTCGTCCGGCGAGCACACGACGACGAAGCGGTCGCCTCCGAGCGGGCGCGCGACGAGGCGCGAGTCGTCCGGATCGGAGCCGACCACCGCGAGGTCGACCGTGCCCTTCAGGACCCACTGCAGCACCAGATCGGAGTCGTTGATCCGCATGATCAGGTGCACGCCCGGGTTCTTGCGCGCGAAGCGCGCGAGCGGGCCGGTCACCACGAACGGCGCGGGGACGCCCGACGCGCCGAGCACGAGCTGGCCGACGAGGCCGTGGCGGTCGCGCGACACGGAGGCCACGGCCGCATCTTTGGCGGCGAGCACGCGCGCGACGTGCGAGTAGAAGTTGCGCGCCGCGTCCGTGGGCAACACGCCGCGCCCGCGTCGCTGGAACAGCTCGACGTCGAGGGCCGCCGCAAGCGCCTTCAGGTGCGCGCTCACCGTCGGCTGCGAGAGCGACAAAGAGCGCGCCGCGTCCGAGAACGAGCCGCTCTCGAACACGCGCGCGAAGACCTCGATCTGGCGCAGCGAGACGTCGTGTTTCCGTCGTGTCATCGGGTGGGACTCTAGCGGAATCGCGGGCCCCGCCAGCGCCGATCGGCGCCGGTCAAGGAACGGCGACGTGCACGCCGAAATAGAGGTCGAGGGAGACCGCGAGTGTCCGCCGAAGTCCGCCCGCCCGACGTCGAGACCATCGAGAACGCGACGATCGACGTCGCGGGTCGCGAGCTGTTCGACGCGCTGCCGGTGGCGCTCGTCTCGGTCGACGGGCGCGGCAAGCTGGTCGCGACCAACGCGGCCGCGCGGGAACGGCTTCAGCTCAGGGTCGAGGAGACGGTCGACGGCGCGGTGACCCGCGTCGGCGCCACGCGCAAGGACGGTCGAGGGCAGTTCCTGCTCACGATCGGCCGCGTGCCGCGCATCCGCTTCGCCGCGCGCGAATCGAGCTGGCGCGAGTGCGCCGCGACTTCGCTGCGCGTGCTGACGATCGACGACGCCGAGTCGCCCGACGCGAACGAGCCGGCGCGCCTCCGCGCGCGCATCTCGCTGCAGCTCGATGCGGTCGACCGCGCGGCCGACCTGCTCGGCTCCGGTTCCGACGCGACCGACGGCGGCACGCGCGCGCAGCCGGTCGACGTGTTGAAGCGCCGGCTGCGCGACCTTCGCTTGATGGTCGAAGCGCCGGCCAGCACCGGGCCGCGGGACCCGACGCGACTTCCCGCGATCCCCGTGCGCGAGTTGTTCGCCGAGATCGTGCGCCGCGCTCGCCGGCACTACGCCGGGCTCGCAGGGCGCCCGTTCACCGTGGAGGACCGCCTCCGCGGCGACGACCGCGCGGCGCGCGCGCATCCCGTCTCGCTCACGCAGGCGGTGCTCACGCTCGTCCACCTCTTCACGCTCGAGCCGGTGAGCGCGCGCGTCACCGTCGGAGCGTCCCTCCTCGGCTGCCGGTTCGCGATCTCGGTGGTCGCTCCCCCCGACCATTCGGGGAAGCTGCCCGAGCTGCGGCGCCGACGTCCGTTGCTCGCCGCGCTCTCGCCGATCATCGCCGCACACGGCGCCACGCTCGAGCTGGTTCGCGATCCTTCCGGCCGCTCCGTCGCGCGCCTCACCCTCCCCACGGTCCCTCCTCCCACCTGACCTCCCGATCCGTTTCGCTCGCGATTCGTCGCCCCTCTTCCCTCGCTTCCGACCCTCTCCTATGATCCGCCCCCTTCGCCACCGGCGAGAACATCGTCGCGCGGGGGTGTAGCTCAGTCGGTTTAGAGCGCCAGCCTGTCACGCTGGAGGTCGCGGGTTCAAGTCCCGTCACCCTCGCCACTTTCACCGGAACGGCAGGGGCCGCGCGCTGCGGACCCTGCCGTTTCCTTTCCTCGGGCGCCGTGGATCGGGATGATGGAGCGCACCGTCGAATACGTGTGCCCGCAGTGCGGCGAGACGATCACCATGTTCGTCGACCCGTCGGACGGGCTCACCCAGAAGATGGTGGAGGACTGTCAGGTCTGTTGCCGCGCGAACGAGATCACCATCCGCTTCGATCCGAAAGCGCGCACGGCGTCGGCCGACGCCGTGGCGGTCGATCTGTGATTCGCTCCGCCGCCGCGGTCGCGCTCGCAGTCGTCGCACTCGCATCGTGCGGCACGCCGCTCCCACAAGACCGCGTGCTGAAGCCGCCGCCGTTCTTCGACGTGATGCTGCGCGAGCAGTCCCGGCGCTACGCGCTGATGCAGCCGGAAGACCTCTACAAGCTGATCCACCAGGCCTTCCTCGGCCCGAGCACCCTCTTCATGGGCTCGAACAGCAAGCTCGACAGCGGCTTGAACGTCGAAATCCAGCAGATCGCCGACGCCCCCGCCGAGGAGCCGGGAGAACCCGAGATCGAACTACTCGATCCGCAGCTCGCGCTCGCGCGCGTCAACCTGCGTCCGTACCTGCAGCACGGCGGCAAGGCCGAGAACCTGCTGCGCGCGATCGCGCGGACGGCTCGCGAGCACCGCGGCGATCGCGGCGAGTTCCTCGGCGCTCTCGAGCGCGCGGAAGAGATGATCCCCGAGCTGAACCTCGGAATCTTCGAACTCCCCGACGAGAAGGCCGACAAGAAGAAGGGTGACAC
>CAZOLL010000034.1:0-16250 GCA_964580365.1 uncultured Phycisphaeraceae bacterium | reverse complement strand
ACGGGAAGCCCATCTACAAGGAAGTGATCGTGCAGCCCGGGTACTGGAAGACGATCACCTTCATGGTCTGCTCGGTCTGCGGCAAGAAGAAGAACTGACGCGCCCGCCGCGCGCGTCCGCGCCGATCCGACACTCCTGACTTGATAACGTGTCCCCTCCAATGGGCGACACGTTCCGCCTGCGCTGGGTCAACCGCGAGCACGGCGTTCTCCTGTTCCACGTCAACGCCGTCGTGACCGTCGGTCGCAGCGACGAGAACGCCATCGTCCTCGACGCCGACGGCGTGTCGCGCCGTCACTGCGCCATCGAGTCGGTGCGCGGCGGCCTTGCCGTGCGCGACCTCGGCTCGACCAACGGCGTGTACCTGAACGGCGCGAAAGTGAAGGAAGGCCTCGCGCGCGCGGGAGACATGCTCCTGATCGGCCGCTGCCAGCTCGAAGTCTGCGGCGACGGTGAGAGCGCCGAGCCCGCGCGCACGCAGTCGCTCGGCACCACCACGATCGAACTCGCGCTGCGCCAGGGCGCCGTCGGCTACCCGGAGTCCGCGCAGTCGGCCGCGCGCGCCGCCGATCACTTGAAAGCGCTCTGTCGCGTGATGGACGCGATCAACGCGCACGGCGCTTCGGGCACGAACGAATCCCTGCTCTCCGCAGTGCTCGACGCGGTGCTCGACGCGCTCGACTTCGACTACGGCGCGGTCGTGCTCGGCACCGATCCGTCGGCGACCCCCGCCGCGAGCGCGACGCGCGGCGCCGCGGCCTCGGGTTCGCCGCTCGCGCCGAGCCGCACCGTGCTCGACCGCGTGCTCGCCCACGGCGAATCGGTGCTCGCGAACGACGTCGCCCTCGAGCGTGGCCTGAAGGACGCGAAGAGCATCGCCGGCTCGGCCGCGACGCGCATCCTCGCCGCGCCCCTCGTCCTCGGTGACCGCACCGTCGGCGCGCTCTACTTCGCGGCGTTGCCCGGCGGCCGGCCGGTCGCGGAGTCGGAGCTGCGCCTCGTGACGGTCGTCGCGCGCGCGCTCGGCCTCGCGTCCGACAACGCGCGGCGCGGCGAACGGATGCGCGCCGAGACCGACGCGTTGCGCGCGACCCTCGCCGGCGACGTCGAGATCGTCGGCTCGTCGCGCCCGCTGCTCGAGGCCGTCGAGGTCGCGCGCCGCGCCGCGCGCTCGCCCGCGCCGATCTTGATCGGCGGCGAGACCGGCACGGGAAAGGAACTCCTCGCGAAGGCGATCCACGCCTGGAGCGACCGCGCGCGCGGCCCGTTCCTCGCCATCAACTGCGGCGCGCTCACGCAGACGATGATCGAGAGCGAGCTCTTCGGCCACGAGAAGGGCTCGTTCACCGGCGCGCTCGAGCGCCGCATCGGAAAGTTCGAGCTCGCGGACAAGGGCACCTTGTTCCTCGACGAGATCGGCGACCTCTCGCTCGACCTGCAGGTGAAGCTGTTGCGCGCACTCGAGGAGAAGCGCTTCTTCCGCATCGGCGGCAGCCGCGAGATCTCGGTCGACGTGCGCGTCATCGCGGCGACCAACAAGGACCTGCGCGAGGCGATCAAGACGGGCCGCTTCCGCGAGGACCTCTGGTACCGCATCCGCGTCGTCGAGATCGTGATGCCGCCCTTGCGCAACCGCAAGGAGGACATCCCCGCGCTCGCCGCGCGCCTGCTCGCTCGCATTGCAGAGCGCGCGGGCAGGAAGCCGCTCGCGCTGACGCCGGCGGCGGTCACGCGCCTGCAGGACTGCGCGTGGCCGGGGAACGTGCGCGAGCTGCGAAACGTTCTCGAGCGCGCCGACCTGCTCTCGCGGTCGGATCGCATCACCGTCGAGGACCTCGCGCTCGATCGCGCGACGCCGGCATCGACGGGAACGACCGGCGACGGCGGCGCGACGCGTCTCGTGAGCCTGGCGGAGATCGAGAAGGAACACATGCGCGCCGTGCTCCGCGCCGTCCAATTCAACAAGGTGCGCGCCGCCGAGATCCTCGGGATCGGCCGCACCAGCCTCTACGAGAAGATCAAGCTGTACGGGATCGGCGAGGACGCGGAAGAATGAGCGCCATGCGTTCGGCGGCGCAGATCACGTGCGCGTGCGGGCACTCCTTCATCGTCCAGGACGACGGGAGCGGCTCCGCGCATTCGTGCCCGAGCTGCCAGGTGGCAAACGTCCTGCCGCGCGTCGTGAACGGTCGCTCCGCCGTGCCGCCGCCGCTCGAGAAGACCGCGGACTTCCGCAACACCGCCGTCCTGCGCCCCTCGACCGTCCTCGTCGCGAACCGCGTCGGCGTGCTCGCTCCGGGGACGCTGCTCGGCCCGTACCGCGTCGTCCGCCACGTCGGCCGCGGCGGGATGGGCTCCGTGTACGAAGGCGTCGACGACCGCGACCGCACGCGCGTCGCGCTCAAGGTGCTGTCGCCCGAACTCGCCTCGCGCCCTGACTTCGTGCAGCGCTTCCACCGCGAGTCGCGCGTCCTCGGTCAGCTCGACGACCCGCGCATCGCGCGCGTCTTCTTCAGCGGCGTCGCCGACGGAGTGCCGTTCTTCGCGATGGAGTTCGTCGACGGCCAGAACCTCGAGGAAGCGCTGGAGAAGGACGGAGTGCTCGAGTGGCGTCGCGCGGTGCACCTGATGCGCGAGACGTGCCGCGGCCTCGCCGCCGCCGCCGAGCGCGGGTTGATCCATCGCGACGTGAAGCCGACGAACCTCCTGCTCGACCGCAGCGGCGTCTTGAAGATCGTCGACTTCGGTCTCGCGAAGTCGCAGGACTCGGAGTCGCGCGTCACGATCACCGGCGCGGTCGTCGGCACCCCGCTCTACCTCTCGCCCGAGCAGGGCATGGGTAAGCCGGTCGACACTCGCTCCGACATCTACTCGCTCGGCGCGACCTTCTATCACCTGCTCACCGGCGCTCCGCCGTTCAACGCCGAGAGCCCGATGTCGGTGATCTACAAGCACGTCCACGATCCGCCCGAGCCGCTCTCGAAGCGCGCGCGGCAGGTGCCCGAGCCGTTCGCGCGCGTCGTGATGCGCTGCCTCGCGAAGGACCCCGCGCGCCGGTACGCCGATTGGGAGGACCTCGAGGAAGACCTCGACGCCGTGGAGCGCGGCGACCCCGTTAGCGCCCCCGCCGAGACCGCGTCGATCAAGCAGTCGAAGCCCGCGTTCGTCGTGATCGACGAGATCGACGAGACCTCGCGCGTGCTGCGCAAGAGTTCCGCGATCCGCCGTGCGCTCGCGCTGGTCTGGGACCTCGGTGTGCTCGTCGGCTTCTCGTGGCTCCTGCGCCAGGTGCCGGGCAGCGCGAGGATGACGCCGTTCCTTTGGCTGATCGGCGCCGCGTACTTCCTCGTCGGCGACGCGCTCGGCGGGCGCACGTTCGGCAAGCGCGCGTTCCGACTCCACGTGACGAAGCCCGACGGATCGCCGCCGGGGCTCGCGCGCGTCCTCTTGCGGGCGGTTTTCCAAGTGCCGCTCGTGCTCCTCGTCGTGGTCGTCATCCAGGGCAGCGATCCGATCAAGGAGTTCTTGAGGTTCGTGCGTCTCGAAGGCGTGCTCGACGCGCAGGAGTTCAAGGCCATCGTCTCCGTCGTCGTCGCGATCGACATCCTCGCCGCGTTGTTCAACGCGCGCGGCCGCTCGCTGCACGACGTGTTCTCCGGCACGAGCGTGTATCGCGAGGAGAAGGTCAAGGCGAAGAAGAAGAAGCGGAAGAAGATCGATCTCCTCGGCGGCAGCTCCGCGCCGTCGCCGCGGCTCGCCGCGTTCCTCTCGGTCTGCTTCATCGGTGGCGGGCAACTCCTGAACGGCGAGGTCGGCAAGGGACTGCTCTTCCTCGGCGGCGCGGTGTGGATGTTCACGCGCGGCAACGAGTTCATCGCGCTCGCGATCTGGGGCATCGCGGTGATGGACGCGTTCCGCAACTCGCAGCGCCGGGCGGATCACGCCGACGGTTCGGGCGCCGGCCCGACGCCGCCGTCCGCCGCCTGAACACTCGTCCGCTCTCCGAACAGGTCCGCCTCCGCCGGGCGCGCGCGTCGAATCGCGCGTTGCTCGCGCATTCGCCGCCACTTCCGCGCGATCCGTCCGACTTCTGTCGAACGGCACGCCCGCTGCCATCCGCGCCGGTCCCGTCGACACGGAGGTCGGAATGGCAATCCACTGCTCGAAGCACGAAGACCGCGAGGCGCGCGCCCGCTGCGTCGAGTGCGGCAACGGTCTGTGCTTCCACTGCCGCGTCCGCGTCGACGGACGCAACTGGTGCCGCGGCTGCGTGCCGGCGCACTTGAAGGGGAAGATCCCCGGCCGCCGCTCGCCGTTGTTCGCGTCGATCCTCTCGCTCGTGCCGGGACTCGGCCAGCTCTACGCCGGCTCGTTCTCACGCGCGGTCGTGTTCGGCGGCAGCGCGATCGCGCTCGGCGCGAACCCGTCGGTGATCCCGTACCCCGTCCCGCTCTTCCTCTACGTGTTCAACCTGTTCGACGCGTGGACGCTCGCCGAAGAGAGGAACGCGCGCGTCGCGGGCGACGACGTCGCGCCGGCGACGCGGATGCAGCGGCGGTTCTGGGGGCTGTTCGCCGGTGCGGTCGCCGCGTTCGCCGCGGCCCGCACCACCATCGCACCGCAGCTCTCGCCCGACCTGCTGTGGCCGTGCGCGCTCGGCCTGTACGGCGCCTTCCTTTTATTCGCTCGGAGCAAGACCGATGTCCGCACCGCTTGACGAAAACTTCTGCGGCCACTGCGGCGAGCGCCTCCCGATGTTCGGCGCGCGCCTCGCCTACTGCTCGCGTTGCGCGAAGCGTTTCGGCCGCGCGGTCCGCGCGCAGGAACCGGAGCGTCGCTTTCGCGACGAATGGCGGCGCGGGCCGAAGGACCCGCTCGCGGCCGGCATCTTCTCCGCGCTCTTGCCCGGAGGTGGCCAGCTCTACAACGGCCACTTCCTCAAGGCGGTCATCTTCTTCCTCCTCGCGCCGCTCGTGATCCCCTGGATCATCGGCATCGTCGAGGCCTTCTTCGCCGCGCGCCGCATCAACGACTCGCATCTCGAAGCACGCGCGGATGCCGGGCTCGCGCCGGCCTGACCCAATCCCAGAACGGAAAGGAGTTCGCAAATGTTGTTCGGATCGCTGTTCCGCCTCGGACTGCTCACCACGCTCGTGGGAGGCAGCGCCGTGGCTCTCTTTGGCACCGATCGCGTCAAGCTCTACCTCGAGAACGGCAAGGACAAGGTCCTCTCGGCCATCGACAACGCGCAGGGCATGGAGTCCAAGCTGTCGTTGATCCGCACCGAGATCGCCGGGCTCGATCGCTCGGTCCGCGACCTCCGCGAGGAGGCCGTGTCCCGAAAGATCGAGTGCGAGGAGTTGCGGCACGACGTCGCCGACCGCGAGAAGTCGCTCGCGCGGCAGATGAGCGTGCTCGACCAGGCGTCCGACCTGCTCTCGAAGAGCGCGCAGACCTACACGATCGGTCGCACGGTCTACACGCGCCAGGAAGTCGAGAAGGACGCCGCCGACAAGCTTCAGCTCTACGGAGTCCAGCAGGAGACCCTGAAGAGCCTGAAGGAGACGCTCTCGACCAAGGAGAAGGCGCTCGAGCTCGCCGACCAGAACGTCGGCCGCGCGATCGCCCTCAAGGCCGAGCTGCAGGGCAAGGTCGGCCTGCTCGAGGCGAAGCTCCAGAAGTTCCGCGCCCGCGAAGCGTTCGCGGCCACGATCGATGACGGTCTCTCGACCGAGAACATCGACAACGAACTGGCGAAGGCGCGCGACATGATCCTCGGCTTCGAGAAGAAGCTCGAAGTGAAGGATCGGATGCTCGACGAGCGCATGAAGGGCTCGAGCACCCCGGCGAAGGGCGGCATCGACTACGCCGTCGACGCGCAGGGCGAGCAGAACATCGTCGGGATGATCCGCGTGGCGATCGGCCGCGAAGTCGCGGCGCCGACCTCCACGGTCGCGGTCACCGTCGGTCACTGAGTTCGGGACACGAGTCTTGCAGCGGAGGCCCGGCACGGCCGGGCCTCCGCATCCCTCGGAGGGATCCATGCGCACGTCCACCGCACTGTTCCTCGTCATCTTCCTCTGCGTCGTCAGCTCGGAGCGCCGCCGCGCGAAGTTCGCGGGCTTCTTCGAGAGGCTCGGCGACCGCGTGACCTCCGCCGTCGAGCACGCGGGCTCGCACGCGTCGCAGTGCATCGAGCGCGTCGAGCTGCACATCGAGGGTCCCGAGACGCAGCGGCTGCGCGAGCGCCTGCGCGAGGCGACCCGCCGCGAAAGTTCGGTGATCACCGCGACCCGCACGCTCGAGCGCGGCATCTCCGGCCTCGCCGACAAGAACCGCCGGCTGCGCGCCGAGGTCGGCCGCGACCGCGGCGCGGCGCAGGAGCTCGCCTCGACGCTCGATCAGCTCGCGCGCCAGGAGTCGGAGTTGAAGGAAGAACTTTCCGATCTCGCGTCGACTCGCGTGAAGCTGCAGGGCGAGATCGCACGCCTGCAGGCCGAGCTCGACCTGTCGCGCATCCGCGCGGAGCGGGACGACGCCGAGCGCTTCCTCACGCCCTCCCCGGTGAGTGCGCTCGAAGGTCTGGCCAACGCGGAAGGCCGATGAAATCCACAGGCTTTCCACTTCTCCCCATGAAAGAAACTGGCCCGGCGGGCGATTTCTCGTCCGGTTCGACTCAACGTCGAGCCGATACAAGTCCTCGGAGAGAACGAAGCAGGAGTGCTCGAGACCCGCGAGATGCAGCCCGGCACCGACACCCAGAAACACCTTTCCGACAGCCGTTTAGGTCGCATCCTGACCGGCGGTCGGTTGGGGTTCGCGATCCTCTCCCCGGACGAGAAGGTGCGCTTCCACAGTCCGTTCGATGGCGATCCGAAGGACAACGCCGTCCACGCCTACTTGCAGTCGCTCGTCCTGGCCGGCGAGTCGCCCGGCCACGAGCTGCGCGAGCGCGCCTTCCAATTCGGAACGCCCTACTCCAGCTTCGTCGACACCCCGCACGGTGATCGGCGGGCGATCCTGCATCTCCGGGGGGTCCCGTTCAGCGCCAGCGACGGCAGCGTCGATTCGGTCCTGGAAGTCGTGCAGGACGTGACCGAAGCGGAGCACGCAAGCCGCGGCGAGACCGTCCGGCGCACGATCGAAGCGGCGTTCCGGACGCTCGCGCACGAAATCAACAACCCGCTCGCGTCGATCGTGGGGGCGGCGGACCTCCTGCTCCTCCTCGGTCCCGCGCAGAACCAGCGCGCGGGCCTCGAGAAGATCCTCGCCCAGGCGAACCGGATCTCCGCGGTGCTCGAGCGCGTGAAGAACTTCATCCCGGCGGAGATGCTCCGCGAGGACGGCGCGCCGGCACGCATCGCGCTCGACCCGCGCGTCACGACCGGCTTCGCGCGCTGAACCCGCTCGACCGGTGCTGCGACCGCGCGCGTAGAATCGCGCGCACGATGCCCGCGTCCGCGTCGATCTCCGCGCTCGCGCTCCTCCTCGTCGCGCTCGCTCTGCCGGGCCGCGCGCACGCTGCCCAGGTGCAAGTCGAGACTCTGACCGTCGAGGGTCGTGCGACCGATGTTCGTTTCGTCGACGTCGACGGTGACGGCAAGCGGGACGCCGTGATCGCGACTTCGAGCACCGACGGCCCGAGCGCGCGACAGCTCCGACTCCATCTGCGTCAAGCCGCGGGGTTCTCCCTCGCGCCCGTCGCGGTGTTCGAGGTGCCGGCGAACGTCGTGCTCGCGGACCTCGCCGACGTCGACGGCAATCCGGGCGCGGAGCTCCTGCTCGCCGACGACCAGGGCGTGGCGTCGGTGGCGTTCGATCACGGACGGTTCGCGGAACCGAAGCGCTTCCTCACGGTGAGCTCGTTCTTCCGCCGCGCGGAGTCGCGCGCGTTGCCGTTCGCGCCGCTCGCGCGCGACCTCGACCTCGACGGGCGCGTCGACCTCCTGATCCCGGGCGCCGACGGTTACGTCTTGTGGCGCGGCGACGCGGGCGCCAAGTTCTCCGGCCCGTTCCCGCTCGACGCGAGCCGCGTCGAGAACGTCGAGCCCGCGGAGAACGCGTTCTTCCGCATCACCGCGTCGCTCGCGCACGCGACGCCGGCGGACTGGGACGGCGACGGAAAGGGCGATCTCCTGCTCGCGTTCGAGCAGCGGTTGCTGCGCGTGGTGCTCGGCGCGTCCGGGCCGCCTGCTCCGGCAACGCTCCTGTTCGACCTCGGCCGCTTGCTCGACGCCGGCAAGAGCGGCGCCGACGGGCTCGTCCTCAGCTCGGGCCTCCTGCGCGACATCGACGGCGACGGTCGCTGCGACATGCTCGTCACGCAGCGCTCCGCGCGTCCGACGCTGATGTCGGGCATCGCCACGCGCACCCTCGTGTTCCTCTCGCAGGACCTCGCGAGCGCGGCGCAGAAGCCGCGGCAGGTCATCAAGATCAGCGGCGTCTCCGGCAAACCGCAGCTCGTCGACCTCGACAGGGACGGCGCGGCGGATCTGGTCGTGACGCAGGTCGAGACCGATCCGCTCACGAAGTTGAAGGAGACGGTGCTCGACGCGGTGAAGGTGTCGTTCCAGGTGTACCGCTTCGACAAGGACGAGACGCGCTTCGAAGACGAGCCCGCGTTCGCCGACTCGCTGCAGGTCGGCGCCGACCGGCTGCTCGCGGTGGGGGCCGGCGGCGACATCGGCGTCGACGCCGACCACGACGGCGACGGCCGTCCGGACTTCGCGCGCTACGACGCGAAGAGCCGCGTCCTCACGGTGCGCAAAGGTGTCGCGAAGAGCGGCTTCTTCTCCAGCACACCGATCGCGTTCGAGGACGACGCGTTCGCGACCGCGTCGGTCGACCTGCCGGGCGCGCTGCGCGGCGAGGACGTCGATGGCGACGGCAACGCCGAGATCGTCGCGTGCGGCGAGAACCGCGTCGTCGTCGTGAGGATCGCGCGATGATCGCGTCGCTCGTCGTTCTCGCCTCGCTCGCCGCCGGGCCGCCTCCCGAGGACGCCTACGTGAAGTGCGTGCTCGAACCGCCCGGGCGTCCGGGGCTCGCGCTGTCCGACGACCTCGACGGCGATCGGTTCGGCGACGTGCTGTTCATCGAAGGGCGGCGCGCGTCCGCGTTCTTCGGCTCGAAGGCCGGGTTCGCGCGCACGCCGGAGCTCGCGTTCGACCTGCCGCTCGACGCCGTGTTCGTCGACATCGGCGACCTCGAGGGCGACGGCGCGCGCGAGCTGTTCCTGCTCGGACGGCACGGTGTGGCCACGATCTCGTTCTCCGGCCGCACGGCGCACGCGCCGGTCGCGACTCCGGGACTCGAAGTGCAGGATCCGCTGATCGGCTTCGTCCCCGACTCGGACGTGATGTGGAACGACTTCGTGCTCGACGTCGACGGCGTCGGCGCGGAGGACGTCGTCCTGCCGACCGTCGCGGGAGATCGCATCGCGCTGCGCGGCACGCCCGCTGCCGGGTTCACGGACGGCGGGATCGTGCCGGTCGCCGCGATCGGCGACGTCGACCTCGCCGGCGATTCCGACCTGCGCGAGATCCGCCAGACTCTCGTCCTCCCGCGGCTGTTCGCGGGCAACGTGCTCGGCGATTCGGCGCGCGAGCTCCTCACGTTCGACGGCCGCTCGGTGCGCGTGTTCGAGCGCCCGTCAGAGCCCGGGCCGTGGCGCGAGGTCCTCGACCGGTCGCTCTACACCGGCGAAGCGAGCTTCGCGGAGCGCGTGTTCTCGTCGCGCAACGTGCGCGTCGCCGACCTCGACAAGAGCGGCCGCGCCGACGTCGTCGTCGTGCAGGCCGAGCGCGGCGAGATCGACTTCTTCCGCACGCCGCCCGGCAACGAGACAGAGCCGCTGTCCGACCGGCGCGTCCTGCGCCTCGACGGCTTCCTCCTGCCCCCGAAGCTGATCGACCTCGACGCCGACGGCCGCATCGATCTCCTCGCACCCGCGACCGACAAGATCAGCGCGCTCTCCGCGATGCGCGTGTTCCTCTCGCGTGCGTTCACGATGCGGTACGCCATCTTCAAGAACCGCGAGCCCGCGCGCTTCGCGCGCACGCCCGACGCGATGCGCGAGATCCGCTTCCCGCTCGAGTACGAGACCGGCGGCAACAGCCCGCGCGTGATGCACCGGATGACCTACACGTTCGACGCCGACGTCGACGGCGACGGACTGAAGGACTTCGTCTCGAAGCAATCGGCGACCGAGCTCGCAGTGTGCCGCGGAGAGAAGGGCGGGACGTTCGAGTCGAAGCCCAGCCGGACGATCGCGATCGACGACGCGGAGCCGTACCAGGGACTCTCGGCGGATCCGTATGACTGGAACGACGACGGCAAGGCGGACTTCTTGTTGACGTACGTCGGGCGCGGAGACGGCGGGAATCGGTACGTGGCGCTCGTGAGTCGGTGAACTGGGACGTGACTCGAGTTCGAGTTCGGGCCCGACTCACGTCCGCGCCTTCCGCCCTCCCACGATCTCGAACTTCACCGCCGCTCGCTCTCCTCCGGGAGCCGCGAACAGCGGCCACTCCTCGAATCCGCACAGGCGCGCGATGATCGAGCGCGGGAAGCTCGCGATCACGGTGTTGAACTCCGTCGCGGTGTCATCGAAGAACGACCGCGCGTGCGCGATCTTCTCCTCGAGCGCGACGAGCTGGCGGTTCAGCTCGCCGAACGCGCCGTTGGTCTTCAGGTCGGGGTACTTCTCGCCGACGATCACGAGCTCTGCGACCGCCGACGCGGCGCGCCGCTCGCCGACGATGCGGGATGCGACGTCGCCCATCGCCGCGGCGCGGATGCGCGCGAGCGATTCGAGCAGCTCGCGCTCGTGCTGCACCGTCCCTTTCACCACTTCGACGAGGCGCGGCACGAGGTCGAACCGGTTCTTCAGGTCGACGTCGATCTGCTTCCACGCGGTCTGCGTGCGCAGCCGGTACGTGACCAGCGTGTTGAACGAGTAGATCGTCCACACCGCGAGGAACGTGAGCACGCCGAGCAACGCGGCGAGGCTCGCGTGCGTCAAGGAGAAGCGCGACCCCATCGCGTGGGGGAACTCGAGCCAGCCGAGAACGCCGTACGCCGCGAATCCGAGCGCGAGGCAGAGCAGCACGAAGCCGATCCACCGGCACACGTTCTCGTTCCGCTCGACGCGGCGCAGGAATTCGCCGCGGGCGAGCGTCGTGATCATCAGCGGGATGTTCTCGCGCTTCTCGAGCCAGCCCTTGTGCTCCGCGACCGCGCCGAGCACCGACACCGAGCCGTCCGCGGGCAGGATCGACGCGCTGTGCCGCAGGTTGCCGACCGTGTCGGGTCCGAGGGACACGAGGTCCTTCAGGTCCGCCTCGGCGGCGTGCACGCGGATCGAGTGCTCGGCCTGCAACAGCTCGAAGTCGGTCGCGTCCTTCAGCGACTCGACGGTCACCCACTTCGTCGTCGT
Source organism: uncultured Phycisphaeraceae bacterium (assembly GCA_964580365.1). Taxonomy (GTDB): domain Bacteria; phylum Planctomycetota; class B15-G4; order B15-G4; family JADJEK01; genus CAZBOK01. Next base: position 4,813 of record CAZOLL010000034.1, on the reverse strand, counting down.
CCGCGTTCCGCCGTTCGACGTGCGCTCGGTGGTCGTGCGCCGCTCTTCGAGCTGGTAGCGGTAGGCGATCGCCGGCACGAAGAAGTGCGGAGTGGCGAGCGGCTTGTCGCAGCGGACGCGCCCGCGCACCCAGCAATCATCCGCGACGTTCAGGAGACGGATCGGCAGCTCGGGCGAGCGCGCGAACAGCCAGTTGCGTGCGTCGAGCTTCCGCGTGACGACGAGCATCACGGTGGCGATGAGGCCGGCGCCGAGCGCGATCCACAGCGCGGCGCGCGCGGTCGGAGGCAACGCAGTGGCGAGAGACGCGAAATCGGCGCTCATGACCCTCATCGATCGACAGAAACGGACGGGAGCGTGAACCGAAAGGAGATCGGGTGAGCCGTCCTCCGCCTCGAGAACTCCACGCGTTCGTGGTGCGGCGAGAGCGTGCGGGATTCGACGGTTCGCCGCAAGTACACTCCCGCCGCCTCGGTCCGGAGCGTTTGCATGGCCGCGTCGACGTCGAAGCACGCCTCCGCCGCCGTCCTGGTCGCCGCTCTCGGCTACTTCGTCGACATCTACGACCTCATCCTCTTCTCCGTCACGCGGCGGCCGAGCCTCGCGGACATCGGCGTCGCCGCCGACGAGCTGCAGTCGGTCGGAACGTTCGTCTTCAACTGCCAGATGGTCGGCCTGCTCGTCGGGGGGATCCTGTGGGGCGTGCTCGGCGACAAGCGCGGGCGGCTCTCGGTCCTGTTCGGATCGATCCTGCTCTACTCGCTCGCCAACCTCGCGAACGCGGCGGTGCACTCGGTGCCGCTGTACGCCGTCCTCCGCTTCATCGCGGGCGTCGGACTCGCCGGCGAGCTCGGCGCCGGCGTGACTCTCGTCTCCGAGCTGATGAAGGCGTCGCACCGCGGCTACGGCACGACGCTGATCGCCGCGGTCGGGCTGCTCGGCGCCGTCGTCGCCAACCAGGTCGCGCAGTTCGGGTGGCGCTCGGCGTACGTCGTGGGCGGCGTGATGGGGCTCGCGTTGTTCGCGCTGCGCCTGCGGACGTTCGAATCGGGGATGTTCGAGCGCGTGAAGACGAAGGAGGTGAAGCGCGGCGACTTCGCGCTCCTGTTCGATCGCCGCCGCCTCGGCATCTACGCCTGCGTCATCCTGATCGGGATCCCGATCTGGTACGTGGTCGGCGTGCTCGTGCAGTTCTCTCCGGAGATCGGCCCCGCGCTCGGTCTCGCGGAGAAACCGGCGGCGGGCACGGCGGTGCAGTGGTGCTACGGCGGCCTCGCGCTCGGCGGCCTCGCGAGCGGGCTCCTGTCGCAGGCGATGAAGAGCCGGAAGCGCGTGGTGCTCACGTTCCACCTGCTGACGATCGCGTCGTGCGTCGCGTACTTCACGCTCGGCGGCCGTTCGCTCGGCGTGTTCTACGCGTGCTGCGGCGCGGGCGGGTTCGCGAGCGGGTACTGGGCCGTGTTCGTCACGCTCGCGGCCGAGCAGTTCGGCACCAACATCCGCGCGACGGTCGCGACCACGGCGCCGAACTTCGTGCGCGGCCTCGCCGCGGTGCAAGCGACCTGTTTCGATCGACTGCACGCCGCCGGCTTCACGCTGCCCCAGGCGGCGGTGTGGACGGGCGTCGGCTCGCTCGTCATCGCGATGCTCGCGCTGGTCCCCATCCGCGAGACCTTCGGCCGCGACCTCGACTTCGTCGAGTCGGCGTGAGCGCGCGGACAGTCCGCTTCTCGCGCGCGACTCCTATCATCCTCGTCTTCCGTCGGCAGCGTCCGATCCCGTTCATCCCAAGGAGCTCGTTCATGCGCTCGTCCGGTCCGATCGCCGTCATGATCGCCGCATCGTTCCTCCCGTCGTGCATCGCGTTCTCGAAGCTCGAGACGCCCGTCGGCGCGCAGAACGCGCAGGCCTCCGGCGCGAAGCCCGGACCGATGGCCCAGGCCGGACCCGGCGGCGGCGGAGGCGGCGGCGCGAAGGACGATCCGGAGCAGAAGCGCCGCGCGGCCGAGATGCGCGTCGCGGTCGCGGAGCAGCGCATGCGCGTCGCGCAGCTCGAGAACGAGAACTTCAAGATCAACTCGAGCAAGGGCATCGAGAACGCGACCACGGATCTCGAGCTCGCGAAGGGCAAGTTCGACCAGTACGTGAACGTCGACCAGCCGAACCGCAAGGCGTCCGCGGAGCTGTCGCTGCAAGGCGCGCGCGACCGCGCGCAGGAAGCGGCCGAGGAGCTCGCCCAGATCGAGATCATGTACAAGGACCAGGACCTGAACGACAAGACCGCCGAGTTCGTCGTCGGCCGCGGCCGACGAAACGCCGAGCGCGCGAAGCAGTCGATCGCGATCCAGGAGCGTGACTTCGACGCGCTGATCAAGCTCACGCTCCCGCGCGAGCTCGCGTACGCGCAGCTCGAGCTGAGCAAGAAAGCGGACGACCTCGAGAAGGCGAAGCGCGCGGCCGAGAGCGGTGCGATCGAGAAGCAGATCGCGCTGATGAACGCGCAGAAGGAACTCGACGACGCGAAGAGCGAGCTGGCGAAGACGTCGTCGAACGCGCCGGCGGCCCCGGCGGCCCCGGCGGCCCCGGCGGGAAGTGGTGCGGGCCCGACGGGCGTGACAAGCGTCGCGAGCGGGTCTCAGCCGTGAACGCGGCGCTCGTCCTGGCGGCAGCGCTCCTCTTTCAGGACGCACCCGCCGCGAAGTCCCCGCCCGCCGCGCCGGCGCTGCCGACGCGCGCGGAGGCCGAGGCCGCGATGGACCGCGGCCTCGACTACCTCGTGCAATCGCAGAACAAGAACGGCTCGTGGGGCGGCATCACGGACCAGATGTTCCCGAGCGGGTTCGCCAACCCGGCGACCTACGACTGCTGGCGCTACGGCACCACGGGGCTCGCGGTCCTCACGCTGCTCGAGTTCGGACACGGCGACGCAGAGGCCGCCGCGATGGACAAGGGTCTCGAGTTCCTCATCGCGCACCCCGAGACCAAGCGGCCCGCGGACTGGGACATCGACAACGTGTGGAGCCTCATCTACGGACTCAACACGCTCGCCCACGCTCTCAACAGTCCGCGCTTCGCCGACTCGCCGATGCGGCCGCGCATCAAGGCCACCGCGGAGCTCTTGCTCTCGGGCATGGCGCAGATGCAGTCGCCGCGCGGCGGCTGGGGGTACTACGCGGACCCCGACTCCAACTGGCGTCCCGAGTGGGCGACCTCGTTCACGACGTCTGCCGGTCTTCTCGCGTTGGTCGAGGCGAAGGAAGCGGGCCTGAAGGTCGACGACAAGATCTTCCGCGCGGCGGTGAAGGCGGTCGAGATCTGCCGGCTGCCGAACGGCGCGGTGTCCTACGACGTCAGCCCGACGCCCCGGCACTTCTACCTCGAGTCGATCGACCAGGTGAAAGGCTCGCTCGGCCGCATCCAGGTGGCGAACTTCGCGCTCTCCCGCGCGGGCGCCACGGTCGACGACAAGACGAAGACGACCGGGCTCGACTTGTTCTTCGAGCACCACCGCTTCCTCGACGTCGCGCGCAACAAGCCGATCCCGCACGAGGCCTACTATCAGAACGCCGCCTACTTCTACTTGTTCGGCCACCACTACGCGGCGTGCGTGATCGAGAGCCTCCCGAAGGAGCAGCGCGCGGAGTACACGCCGCGACTCTGGCGCGAGATCATCAAGACGCAGCAGAAGGACGGCGCGATGTGGGACTTCTGGATCGCGAACAGCACCAAGCCCTACGGCACCGCGTTCGGCGTGATGGCGCTCGGTCGCACGTTGCGCGCGACGAAGGACGGCGCTCCGTGACGCGGCGCGCGGGATGAAAGCGGTGTTCCCGCTGTTCGCGGCGCTGCTCGTCCTCGCGATCGGATGCCTGTGGTGGTTGGCGAAGCACTCGGGCGCCGCCGATCCGTCGGAGGCGATCGACCCGAGCGATCGCGGCGCGCTCCGATTCGGCACCTGCGCCGTCTGTCACGGACCGCAGGGCCGTGGCGTCTCCGGGAAAGGCCCGTCCCTGCGCGGATCGCCGCTCGCGAACGGTGCGGCGTCGCAAATGGTGCGCGCGGTCCTGAACGGGATCGTCGGCGGGCGCCACCCCGACGGCAACGAATACCCGGAAGGCATGACCGGTCAGGCGTGGCTACCGGACCCCGACCTCGCGGCGGTAATCAATCACGTGCGCACGGGCTTCGACAACCACGGCGCGCCGGTGAGCGTCGAGGAGGTCGGTCGCATCCGCCGCGATGGCCGCTCGCGGACCACGCGGTTCACCCGCGCCGAGCTCGGGCTGCCCTGACATCGACGGAGGATTCGATGCTCGCGCACGTCGCACGCTCGCTCGACTTCGATTCGTGGGCCAACGCGCGCGTCGGCGCCGCGCTCGCCGAGCTCGCCGCTCTCGAAGGTGCCGGCCGCGCCGACGCGGAGCCGCTGCGGTTGTTCGCGCACGTCGTGCGGACGGAGACGATCTACCTCGATCGGATGCGCGGGCGCGATCCGTGGCCGCAGGACTTCTGGCCCGTGCTCGACCTCGCTGCCGCGCGCGACGAGTCGGTGCGGATCGCCGCCGACCTCCACGCGTTCCTCGCGCCGATGAGCGCCGATGACCTCGAGCGGCGCGCGTCCTATCGCACGAGCAAGGGCGCGCCGCACACGAACACGATCGACGAACTCTTCGCGCACCTGATGGCGCACGGCGTGCATCACCGCGGGCAGCTCGCGACGCTCCTGCGCCAGCGCGGCGCGACTCCGCCGGTGCTCGACCTGATCGCCTTCCTGCGCGAGCGTCCGGCGTGAGCGTGTTCGATCCGCGGATCC
>CAZOLL010000033.1:0-16277 GCA_964580365.1 uncultured Phycisphaeraceae bacterium | reverse complement strand
GGCAGGAGCGCGCGGAACCACGGCGCATCGACCGCCGCGAACGCCCCGGCGATGGCGACGACCGCCGCGATGCGCACGGACACCGACGCGTGCGCCGCGGCCGCGTGCCACGCAACCGACCGCGCGCCGCGCGCACGCGCCGTTTCGAACAGCGCCGCGCTGCCGCGCAGGACGAGGTACACGCCGGCCGCGATCAGCGCGAGCCGCGTGGCGGGGATGTCGTCGACCTCGGTGAGCCGCGTCGCGAGCGAGACGATGGGCACGATCGCGAGCGCCGCGGCGCCGGCGCCGAGCCAGTCCGCGCCGCGCTTCGCCGCGAAGGAAGTGCGCAGCGCCGTCCATGCCGCGGCCGCGCCGCCCGCGAGACCGAGGCCGAAGACGAGCCAAGGCGCGGGAGGCGCCGCCTCGCCGAGCGCGCGCGCGGAGAGCGCGAACAGCGCGGCGGACTCGATGAGGGCTCGGACTTCGGAAGCGCGAAAGAAGCGGGGGAGCATGGCACCCGGGTGTGCAGGCGGCGCGGCAACTTATCACCCGGGGCGTTCGAGTCGAGCGCGCGCCGCGCGCCGGTCAGTCGACCTCCTGCGCCGTGCCCTGGCCGCCGGTCACGAAGGTGTTGCCGTTGAAGCTGCTCGGGGCGCCGTTCAGCGCCACGTCGATGCGGTTGTCGAGGAACGTGTTGTTGTCCACCGTGGAGTCGACGCCGAGGTGGTCGAGGCCCTCGCCCTGGCAGTTCTTCGCGGTGTTGCCGGTGAGGACCGTGTTGATGACGCCGTTGTTCGCGACCTCGAAGCCGTCGCGGGCCGAGTCGAGCACGGTGTTGTTCGTGAGCGTGTTGCCGTCGCCCTCGACCCGGAAGCCGTCCTGGTTCACGAACTTCACCTCGTTGCCGTCGAGCACGTGGTTCGTGCCGGAGATGCGGACCACCGGGTCTTCGATCGAATGCCCGTCCGACAGCTTGTTCGTGCGGACATCGGCACCCGAGGTGTCCGCGTCGAGCACGATGCCCGACCGGCCGAAGTCGCGGATCACGTTGTCTTCGATCAGGCCGCCCGTCGCGGTGAGGAGCCGGATCGCCGCGTCCCCGCTCACGTGTTCGAGGCGGTTCCCACGGATCGTGCAGGACGATCCCTCCACCTGGATCCCGTCGCGAACGGCCGCGAACTTGTTCAGTTCGATGACGGCGTTGCTCGAGACCACGTCGACGGCATCCGACTGGACGTCGGTGAAGCGGCAGTTCCGGATCGTCACGTTGGCGTTCGTGCCGCTCGAGATGTCGCACGCGTCGGCATCGATCGACACGAAGCTGCAGTCGAGCACTTCGAACCCGGTCACGTCGTTGGCCTTGACCGCGTCGTTGCCGAGCTGGCGGAACGCGCAGCGCTGCACCAGTCCGCCGTCGGCATCGGCGAGTTTCACGCCGAGATCGCAGCCCTGGAACTTGCAGTCCTCGAGCGTCGGCTCCTGGCCGAGCAGGTCGATCCCGGCGCGGTCGGCGCCGACGATCGTCACCTTCTGCGCGGTGAACGACGCGGCGAACACGAACATGCCGTTGCCGTCCTGCTTGCCGGGCGCGTCGGTCGCGTTGCGGATCTGGATGCCGATCACGGTCACTTCGTTCGCGAGCACCTCGATGCCCGGCCCCGCGCCGTCCGGACCGACCGGGTGCGCGTCGATCACGACCTTGCCGTCCGCTTCGAGCGTGATGCCGGTCTTCGGCACCGGCACGATCACGTTCTCCTGGTACACGCCCTTCTCGATGAGAACGGTGTCGCCCGGGTTCGCTTGATCGACGCCCGCCTGGATCGTCGCGATCGCGCCGCCCTTCGACACGTTCACGACTGCGGCGGACGCGGAGGCCGACAGCGCGAGGCTGGCGGCGACGAAGAGGATCTGCTGGGTGGTCTTCATGGCGTTCTCCGTTCTCTCCGGCTCAGTCCAGTTCCGGCGCGACGTTCTCGCCGCCGGTCTTGAACTCGTTCTTCTTGAAGACGGCGGTGCCGTTGTTGGTGAGGTCGAGGCGGTTCTTGCGGAGCACGTTCTCGCGGATCAGCGAGTTGGTGCCGCGGTGATCGAGCCCCTCGTTCAGGCACTTCTGCACGAAGTTCTCGAGGAGGCGCGAGGCGTCCGCCTGGGCCTCCACGAAGATGCCGTCCTCGGTGCAGGTCTTGACGACGTTGTCGACCAGCTCGCAATCGTCGCCGTCGAGGCGGATACCGCTGCCCGCGCAGTCCGCGATGTCGTTGTCCTCGATCACGACCTCGGCGCCGCCGACGTCGACCATCGCGGTGCCGAACCCGCAGTTGCGGATGCGGTTGTTGCGGATCACGAGGCCGGGCGCGCTGGCGATCGCGGCGATGGCACCGCCCATGCAGCGCTCCATCTCGTTGTCCTCGACCACGAACGCGCCGGTCGAGAAGACCACGATTCCGAAGTCGCCGTCGTTCACGCCGTCGAACTTGTTGTCGCGGATCGCTCCGGTGTTCACGAGGACGAACACGCTGTCGAACGGCGTGTCGTTGAACTCGCAGCCTTCGACGAGCAAGTCCTCGACTTCCATGCCGATGGCGGCGCCGGCCGTCTGGAACTTGCAGTCGGTCACCTCGACACCGCTCGGCGCGTTGTTGTTCGAGAAGATCGCGCCGTCGTCGTGCCCGCGGAACGAGCAGCGGGAGAGCCGCGCGCCGTCTGTGCCGTCGAGCACGATGCCCACGATGCCGCCCTCGAACTTGCACTTCGAGAACGAGGCGTCGGAGTTGTTGATCGCTTCGACGTTGAATTGGTTCGCGCGGAAGGTGCAGCCCTTGATGCGCGCAACGGCGCTGTTGGCGAGACGCAGGCCGGCGAACTCGCAGCCGATGATCACGCACTTGCTCGCGGCGAAGCCGTCGGCGGTGACGAGCACGCCGACGCCCTCCTGGAAAGCCTGCGTCGCGGCGTTGCGGACGACGAGCTTCTTGAGCGTGACGTCCTCGGCTTCGACGCGGATCACCGGGCCGAGACCGCCGCCGCCGGGTGCGCGTCCGTCGACGACGACCTTGCCGTTCGCCGCGAGTGTCACGTCGGCAACGCCGATCGTGATCAACTCCTGGTACACGCCCGCTTCGATCTTGATCGTGTCGCCCGGCGCCGCGGCGTCGACGCCGCCCTGGATCGTGTCGATCGGGCCGTTCTTCGCGACGTGGACCACGCCGCCCGCGGCGGATCCGCCGAGCAGCCCGCAGGCGAGCGAGAAGACGAGAATCGAGTGGGTTCGCATGATGCCTCCGGGCTTCCGGACGCGGGACTCGGGCCGGCACCGACACGCTTTTTCACCGGTTGACGCTCGGATCCCCGGACCGTGTGCTGGTCGTTCGTGAGGAGCCCCGCTTGATCCGCATCGCCGTCGTTCTCGTCCTCACGTTCCTCCAGTCCGCGGCCGCGCCGAAACCCGCGGACCCCGCCGCCGTGCGCGACGCGAAGGAAGTGCTGACCCGTCTCGCCGAGGCGCAGAAGGACGTGAAGACGATGCGCTCCGCTTACGTGCAGGAGCGCAAGTCCGCGCTGCTCGCCGAGCCGCTCGTGTCGAAGGGCACGTTCCTGTGGCGCAAGGAACCGGGCTGCGTCGTGTTCGACGTGGCCGAGCCGAAGCGCGCGCGCATCCGGCTCGACGCGACCAGCTACCAGGTGTTCCGCCCCGACGAGAAGCAGGCCGAGCGCTTCGAGTTCGCGTCGAACGATCTCGGCAAGGCGCTCTTGCAGAGCCTGTCGCCGAACGCGGGCGAGATCGAGAAGGGCTTCGAGGTCGCGTCGTTCACGCGGCAGGACGGCCACGCCGACGTCGCGCTGGCGCCGCTCGCGGACAAGATGAAGGAGTTCCTCACCGCGTTCCGCCTGCGCGTGCGCGAGTCCGACCTCGTGCTCGAGGAGGTCGCCTACACCGACGGGCAGGGCGACGAGGTGAAGATCACGATCGCGAAGCTCGAGCGCGACCCCGCGCTCGACGACACCGAGTTCGACGCGTCGCTTCCCGCCGGCACCGAGCTCCTGGTGCACAAGGTCGAGAAGAAGGGCTGATGCAGCGTCAGTCGATCTCGGGCGCAGTCGCCTGCCCGCCGGTCGTGAACGTGTTGCCCGTGAAGTTGATGAACGAGCCGTCGTTCGCGACGTCGATGCGGCAGTCTTCGATCGTGTTGTCGGCCACGATCGACACCGTCCCGGAATGATCGAGTCCCTCGGCGAGGCAGCGCCGGATCGTGCAGTTCGAGATGGTGTTGGCGGCCGCCGAGCTCTCGACGTCGATCCCGTCGCGCAGGCAGTCCTCGATCACGTTGTTGGCGACGAAGTTCGAATCGCCTTCGATCGCGATGCCGTCGCCGACGCAGTCCTTGATCTGGTTCCCGTCGACTTCGACGTTCGCTCCGAGGATCTCGATCGCGGGGTCGTCGACCGACAACAGGCCGCGCAACACGTTGTTCTTCACCGACGTCCCCGTGACCGTGTCGCGTACGTCGATGCCGGTGGAGCGGATGTCCACGAGCTCGTTGTCCTCGATCGTGCCGGAGGTCGACTCGTCCACGAAGATCCCGACGAACCCGTAGATCCGCCGCAGCCGGTTGGCGCGAACGGAGAATCCGTCGCCGCGGACCAGGATCCCGGCGTCCGAGTCGGTGATCGTGTTCTCCTCGACCACGCCGTCCGTGCCCCCGACAACGATCGCGAAGTCGAGCGTCTGGTCGAACCGGTTCCCACGCACCACGATCCCGACGTTTGCCGCGTCGGATGCGGAGATCCCGGTGCCCTCGAGCAGGATGAATCGACAGTTCTCGACGAGCGCGTCGTTCCATCCGTTGAACGTCATCGCGGCGCCGTTCTCCTGGCGGAGGAGACAGTCGCGGACGATCGCGTGTTGACCGTTCTGCGCCGCGAGACCCGATCTCGAACCGAAGTCGCTCCACCTCTCGATCAAGACGTCGTCGCCGGTCACGCGGACCGCGTCGTCCAGACACCGCTGCGTCGAGACGTCACGGGCGGTGAAACCGTTCGCCTCGACGAGGATTCCGACGCCGGGGTGGTCGCTGTCGATCCCGTCCGCGTTGCGGACCGTGATCCCTTCGACCGTCACGGCGTCCGCGAATACGGCGATGCCGGGGCCGCCTGCGGCGCCGCCGACGAGCCGCGCTTCGACGACGACCTTGCCGTGCGCTCGCAGCGTGAGTCCCGTGAGACCGGACGCGACCTCCAGGTTCTCCTGGTACACGCCGGCCTCGATCTTCACGACGTCGCCCGCGGCGGCGGCGGCGATCCCCGACGTGATCGTCGGGTGCGCGCCGCCCTTCTTCACGCTGATCGTCGCCGCGTCGGAAGAAGGAGCGAGCGCGGCCGCGAGGGACAAGAAGGAGAGAGTTCGGAAGCGGTTCAAGGCATGCTCCGGTCAGTCGATCTCGTGCGGCGCGGTCTCGCCGCCGGTCTTGAACTGGTTGTCGTCGAACTGCGCCGTGCCCTCGTTGGTGAGGTCGATGCGGCACTTCGCGAACACGTTGTCGCGGATGATCGAATTCGTCCCGCGGTGATCGAGCCCCTCGGCGATGCACTTGCGCACGAGGTTGCCCAGGAGCCGCGTGCCGTTCGCGGTGGCGGCGACGAAGATCCCGTCGTTCGCGCCGTTGACGACCTGGTTGTCGAGCAGGTCGCCGTCGTCGCCTTCGACGGAGAATGCCGCGCCCACGCAGTTGCGCACCCGGTTGCGCTCGACGACGACATCGTCGCTGCCGATGGTGAACGCCGGGTCGGTCGTGAAGGCGCAGTCGCGGACGTCGTTGTCGCGCACTTCGATCCCTGAGCCGCCGTCGCAGTCGATCGCCGTGAGCGCAATCGCGCGGATCGTGTTGTCCTCGAGGACGAAGTCCGTGCACTCGTCGACGTTCACGCCGTTATCGTCGTCGTCGATCCGCTCGATGCGATTGCCGCGGAAGCGTCCGTCGATGACGTGCGAGAACGCGAGCCCCTCTGCGCACGTCGTGAATTTGCAGCCGGTGACCGAGACGCGCTGGATCGGCACGGTGTTGCCGTCGAGATCGACGACCTGACTCTCGCACAGGTCGAACACGGACTTCGAGAGCGTCACGTCGGAGGTTGTTCCCTCGGCGGCGAACAGGCCCTCGTCGTCGGTCGCCGCGATCTTGCATCCCCGCAGCGAAAACCCGGCGCAGTCCGCGAGATCGATGCCGCGCTCCGACACGCCGCGCACCACGCACTTGCTCAGGACGACGTCGGACGCGTCGGCGATCTTGAAGCCGGTGAGACCTCCGCGCGCGGAACACTTCTTCATGCGCACCTTGTCCGCGCCGATCAGCTCGAACCCGGACGGTTCGCACGCGAGCGCGACGCACTTCTTCGCGGAGAAGTCGTCGCCGGTGATGCGGAAGCCGCTGCCGTTCGGCGGGCCGCCGTCGTTCGTCGCGTTCTGCACCGTGATGTTGGTGATCTTCACTTCGTTCGCGTCGACTTCGATGCCGGGGCCGGCCGCGGCTCCGCCCGGCGGACGCGCATCGATCACGACCTTGCCCGTTCCCACGAGGCGCAGGCCGGTCTTGCCGGCGTCGATCACGACGTTCTCCTGGTAGACGCCGGCTTCCACTTTCACCGTGTCGCCCGCGGAGGCGGTATCGACGCCGGCCTGGATCGTCGAGATCGCGCCGCCCTTCGACACCGTGATCGTTGCAGCGGTCGCCGTCGCGGCGCAAAGCGGCGCGCACGCCAGCAGGAAAAGAAGCCGTTCGACTCTCATGACGCGGACTCCGTGCGACGCCTCGGGGCTCAATCGATCTCCGGCACGGTCGACTCACCGCCGGTGGAGAAGGTGTTGTTCTGGAAGCTGAAGAAGCTGCCGCTGTTCGCGACGTCGATGCGGCAGTCTTCGATGATGTTCAGGTTCGCGACGGTGGACGTGCCGCCGTTCTCGAGGCCTTCCGCGAGGCAGCGGCGAATCGTGTTGCCCGTGATGGTGTTGCTCGTCGCGGCCGCACCGAGGTCGAGCCCATCGCGTTCGCAGTCCTCGATCACGTTGTCGGTGAGGGTGTTCGAGGCGCCCTCGACCCGGATCGCATCGCCCGCGCAATCGCGGATCTGGTTCGCGTCGATCGTGCAGCCGTCGCCGAGGATTTCGATCGCCGGTGCATTCGGATTCAGCGCCCCGACGAAGACGTTCTCGCGCACGGTGATCGAGATGGAGTCCTCCGCGACGCGAACGCCGACGTCTCCGTAGTCGCGGAGCTCGTTGTCCTCGACCAGTCCGTTGCTCGAGTTCCCGAAGATGCTGAATGCGTTGAAGCCGATGAGCCGATCGAGCGAGTTCCCGCGTGCGACGAAGTTCGTCGCGTCGCTGAAGGTGAAACCGGAGCGGGCGGACGTGACGACGCAGTCTTCGACGACGGCGCCCGTGCCGCCGGCACGAACCGCGAAGTCGCCGGTGTTGAAGAAGCGCGTGCGGCGCACCTGCAGGTCGACGTTGCCGGGGGCCGACGCGCTCACGCCGTCGGAGCCCGTGACCGAGACGGTGCAGTCGAGCACCTGCACGTCGACGGAGTTCTCGACGAAGACGCCGCTCGACGCGTTGCGCAGCGCGCGAGAATCGCGGAGCACGACGTGCTGCGCGTTCTTCACCTGAAAGCCGTCGCCGGATCCGACGTCGGTGCACGAGTCGATCAGCGCTTCGTCCGCTTCGACGAGGATTCCCGCGTCTCGGCAATGGCTCGTCGTCGTGCGAACGGCGGTGAACCCGCTCGCGGTCACGTGGATCCCGAAGCCGTCCTGGTCCGGATCGACGTTCTTCGCGTTGCGAACCGTCAACCCGTCGATGGTGACGTTCGGGGCGAGCACCTCGATTCCCGCTCCGGCCGCGGCGCCGCCGGCGGGGAGCGCCTCGACGATCACCTTGCCCTTCGCAAGCAGCACCAGGCCGGTCAGCGGCACGGGGATCACCGCGTTCTCTTGGTAGACGCCGGCCTCGACGCGCACGGTGTCGCCCGGCTGCGCCGCGTCGATGCCCGACTGGATCGTCGGATGCGCGCCGCCTTTCTTCACGACGATCGTCGCACCCGACGCCGTCGCGGCGCAGAGCAGTGTGATCGTGCTGGAGACCAGGAATCGGCAACGATTCATTGAGGAGCTCCCGTCAGTCGATCTCGGGCGGCACGCTCTCGCCGCCGGTCTTGAACTTGTTGTCGTCGAACTGCGCAGTGCCCGAGTTGGTGAGGTCGAGCCGGCACTTCCGGAACGAGTTCTCCCGGATCACCGAGTTCGTCCCGCGGTGGTCGAGCCCTTCCGCGCCGCAGCCCTTCACGACGTTTCCGATCAGGCGTGTGCCGGTGGCGCCCGCCAAGACGGAGATCCCGTCTCGGCCGGTGTTTCGCACCACGTTGTCGAGCAGCTCGCAGTCGGCGCCGTCGATGGCGAACGCATCGCCCGCGCAGTCCGCGATGCGATTCCGCTCGAACCGGGCGCCGACGAGGTCGCAGTCGATCATCCTGTCGCCGGTCAAGCCGGCGCCCGAGATCACGTTCGAGGTCACATCGACGTTCGTGACATCGGACAACTGAAGGGCCGCGGCGGCGCAATTGCGGATCTGGTTCCTGTCGAACACGACCCCGTCGCCGCTCGACGTCGAGAATGCCGAGTTGTTCGATTGGAGCCCGACGAGGCGGTTGCCCCGGATCCGGAGGTCCGAGGATCCGCCTCCCGAGATTCCACCGCTGCATGCCTCGATGCGGCAACTCGTGACGTCGAGTCCGACCAGGTTCGCGAACGTGACGACGTCGCTCTCCGCGAGCTCGAGCCGGCATTTCACGATCGAGACTTCCGAGCTCGGGTCACCGCCGATGTCGATCGCGGCGTCACGGTTGCCGAAGGCGCGGAACGCCTTCACGGTGACCGAATCGCAGCTGTCGATCTCGACGCCGAAGTCGGCGGGGCCGCGAACGGAGCATTTCGTCAGTCGCACGTTCCGCGAGTTGGCGAGTCGGAAGCCGTCGGCGCCGCCGCGCGCGGAGCACTTCACGAACTTCACGTTCGTCGCTCCGACGACGTCGAAGCCCGCCGGCTCGCACGAGCGCGCGACGCACTTCTTCGCGGAGAACCGATCGCCGGACACGTGGATGCCGCTTCCGATCGGATGGCCACCGTCGTCCAGCGCGTTGCGGATCTCGAAGCCCTGGACGGTGACGTCGTCGGCGTCGACCTGGATGCCGGCCCCGCCCGCGTCCCCGCCCGCGGGGCGCGCCTCGATCACGACCGCGCCGACCGCCACGAGCCGCAGCCCGGGCTTCGGCGCCGCGATGAGCACGTTCTCCTGATACGTCCCCGCGCCGACCTTCACCGTGTCGCCGGCCGACGCGGCGTCGACGCCGGCCTGGATGGTCTGGATCGCGCCGCCCTTCGACACGTTGATGGTCGCGGCTTCCGCGCCGCCCTCGAGAACGGCGAGAACGGAGAACGCGAACACGAGATCGCATGGGCGCATGGGTGCCTCCGTCGATCGGACGCGCTCCGGCTTCCGGCTCCGACACGGATTCCGACTCCGTCGCGCTACCCTCGGGATCGCGCATGCCCTTCTCCGACCACTTCTCCGGCGTTGCCGGCGACTACGCCGCGTTTCGGCCCGGGTATCCCGCGCCGCTCGTCGCGCGGCTCGCTGAGCTCGCGCCGCGACGGGACGTCGCGTGGGACGTCGCCACCGGAAGCGGACAGGCGGCGAAGCTGCTCGCGGATTCGTTCGCGCGCGTCATCGCGACCGACGCGAGCGCGGAGCAACTCGCGAAGGCGACGCGCCATCCGCGCATCGAATACCGCGTCGCCGCCGCCGAGGACTCCGGGCTCGATGCTGCATCGGTGGACCTGATCACCGTCGCGCAGGCGCTGCACTGGTTCGACGTCGATCGATTCCACTCCGAAGCCCGCCGCGTCGCGCGCGCGGACGCGCTGATCGCCGAGTGGTGCTACGGCGTCGTGCGCATCGACGACGCCGCGGTCGACGCGGTCGTGCATCGGTTCTACGACGAGCGAATCGGGCGCTGGTGGCCGCCCGAGCGGGCGCACGTCGAGCGCGCGTACCGCGACCTGCCGTTCCCGTTCGAGCCGCTCGCGCGCGACGCGGTAGGCGAGTGGTCGATGCGCGAGCCGCTCGATCGCGACCGATTCGTCGGGTACGCGAAAACGTGGTCGGCCGTGAAGGAGTGTCGGGCGAAGGAGGGCGTCGATCCGATCCCCGAGCTGGAAGCGGCGCTCGAGCCGGTCTGGCGCGACCGCTCGAGGAGAATCGACGTTCTGTGGCCGCTCACGCTGCGCGTCGGCCGGATCCGCTGACCGAGATTTCTTCCGGTTTCCGCGTCCCGGCTTCGGGGCGACCCCGATCTCCAGGGCGTTCCAAGACACCCTTCAGAACCCCGGAGATCGCCATGAAGACCATCACGCTCGCCACCGCCGTCCTCTCGCTCTGCGCCGGCCTGTTCGCCTCCTCCAATTCGCCGGCCCTCGGGCGGTTCGCGCTCCAAGGCACCATCGAGGAGAAGCTGAAGGACAAGATCGCGGACGAAACCGAAGAGCGCGACGTCGGGTTCACGCGCAAGGTCGAGTTCGCGGCGGGCGAGGACTTCGCGGAAGAGACGCTCGGTCTTTCGATCCCCGGCGAGTGGGACGAGGACGACGACGAGTACGAGGCGGACACCGAGGACGGCTGGCAGGCGATGTATGACGCGCTCTCCGCCGGCACCGACAGGGAGGTCGACGTGAAGACGATGAAGTACTCGGACATGGAGATCGAAGGCGACGTCATCGAGGGCAAGCTGCGCGCGAAGATGAAGCTCCGCGGCCCGGGCCTGAAGGTCAACTACTCCGGCAAGGCGCACTTCGCCGGCGCGCGCATCCCCTGAGCGCCCGATCGACGGCGAGAACGCGCGGGCCGCGAACGACGCGAGTCGTCCACGGTCCGCGCGCGTTCAGTACGACGCGTCGAGCACGATCCCGAGCCGCGGGTTCGAGAGCACGAAGCCGCCGACCGGGTTGTGGAACAAGGCCTGCTCGTAGAGCACGACGCCGTCGACGGTGAGGTCGGGTGGCAGCACGACGGGGATCGAGAGCACGCCGCTCGGCGGCAGCGGGCCGATCGTCAGCACGAGCTGCGGAGGCGCGGGGACGAGCATTCCCTTCATCAGGAACGAGTAGGCCGGCGACTGCGCGATCGAGAAGAACCCGAATACGTTGTCGTTGGCGAACCCGGTGAACGTCAGCGTCGCCGCCGCTCCCTCGCGCGCCGGCGAAGGGATCGCGTAGTGACGCGCGGGGAAGAGCATCTGGATGACCGTCGCTCCGCCGCTCGTCGTGCTCGCCGCACCCTGGCTGCCCGCCGCGCACCCCGGCGGGCCGATGCCCGGCGCGCCGCCCGGACCGCCCTGGAACAACGAGTCGAGCCGCCGCACCGTCGCGCCGAATACCGCCTCGAGGCCGATGCCGCCGTTGCCGCCGTTCGTGCACACGATGGGGCTCGAGGTTCCGTTCGCGCCGGTGCCGCCGGTCAACGTCGAACCGGACACGAGCAGGAAGCCTGCGTCGACGCGTACCGCGCGCGCTCCGGTGACGAACGAATCGCGGCCGTTGCCGCCGATCGCGATGCAGTCGTACATCGCGACGTTCGAATGGTCGATCGACATCGCGTCGAGCGGCCCGGAGTTCGGCTCGAGCGCGAACGAGCAGTCGGTGATGGACACCTGCGCGCAGTGGGAGACGACCGCGCAGCCGCCGATGACGAACAGGAGGAACCCGGCGCCCAGCGCGTCGCAGTTCTCGATGAGGATCGGACCGGCGGAGTTGGCGCACGCCAGCGCAGTCTGGCCGCTCATGCTCGGCGCTTGGATGGCGAGGCCGCTGATCGCGACCGATTGCGCAGCGCCGATGTTCTGCACGACGACCTGGCCCGCGACCGTGACGACGTGGCCGAGGTCCGCGCTGATGACGACGGACTTCGCGTCGACGGTGAATCCCGGGTAGGAGCCGCTCTTCACCAGGACGATGTCGCCGGCGGCCGCCGAATCGACGGCGTCCTGGATCGTCACGTGGTCGACGCCCGGGCCCGGCGCGGGAGCGACGACGCGGACGCCGGCGAAGGCGTCGATCGAACAGAGCAGCACGAAGCAGAAGAATGCGAGCAGACGTCCGCGCATGGGGAGGCTCCCGATGAAGGTCGCGCAACCGCGTGAGTGTAGGCGGAAACCCGAAGTGGAACGGCCGCAGCGCAGGCCGCGGGCCACGCGGCGTTACCCTGGCAAGTGCCGTGAAGCTGACGCACCTTCCGCTGCTCGCCGTCCAGCGCGACCTCTACCGGTTGCCACGGGGGATGGAGCGCTTCCGCGAGTACCTGCGCACCATGACCGACCCGCGCAGCGGAGACCTCGCGCTTCCGATCGTCTCGATGAACCCGATGGGGAAGGAGCACGTCGCGGCGCAGCTCGACCGGTTGATCGAGATCGGCGCGGAGGACGCCGCGTCGCGGGCGATCCAGGGCGCGTCGCGCCAGCTCGAGGACGACGCCGGCGAGTACCGCGTCGCTCTCGTGCTCAGCGACGACGCGAAAGGCGGCTGGACGAACCGCGCGTCGACCGAATTCGGCGCGCGCTTCCAACCGCACGCGCTGACGAAGCGCGGCTTCGTCGTCGTGATGTTGTGGACCAGCGAGTCGTACGACGCGGAGCGCGTGCGACGCGAGACGCTGGCGCAGCTTCACCGCATCGCGTGGATCGGGCGTCTCGGCGAGGCGAAGACGCTTGCGGAGATGATGGCGCAGGAAGGGCACGCGCTCCGTTGTTCGGGCGCCGCGCCGCCGGCGCTCGATGCGCGAGAGCTCGCGAGGACCCGCGACGTGATCGCGCCCTGTCTCGCGCGCGGCGACATGCCGACGGCGGTCGCTGCACTGTTCGGCGACGAAGCGGCCGCGTCACTCGGCTTCGCGACGCTCGGGCTCGGACGGGACGCCGGTCTCTCGCTCGCGCTCGCGGACGCGCTCAGCTCAGCGGCTTCGAGCTCCGTTCGGGTTTCCCGTTCGGTTACCACACCACGCCGCGAGCGCGACGACCGTCGACCTCGACGCTGAGCGGGGACGCGAGCCGCACGTGACGCACTTCCGGAGCGCTCGACGCTCCGCGCGCGCCGTCGAGCGCGAGCAGCCAGCTCCAGTCGACGAATCCGCGCGTGCGGTCGGCGCCGACGGTGAAGTACCGGGTGCCGGTTGCGGTGAGGTTGTGGAAGAAGTGCGAGCCCTGCGACGGCGTGACCGCGAGGTCGCGGAAGTCGCACTCGACGATCGCCGCGGCGCCGGAGATCTCGTCCCACGCGACGGGCAGACCGAGCCACGGGTCGGACGCGCCGAAGCGCCCGACGCCGATGAGGAGGTAGGGACGCCGCGCCTCCTTCAGCTCCGCGTCCAGCGCCGCCACCGCGCGCGCGGCCTCGCGGCTGCGCGCGCGATCGAAGCGGTCGCGGTCGACGAAGACGACGTCGAACACGTCGGAACGTGCGCCGTGGCCCAGCACCTGCGCGCTGAAGCAGACCGCGGCTCCGGCGGGCGGGTCGGGCACCGACACGTCGTCATCGCCCGGCGTCTGCACGAACGGCCGCATCTGCAGGAAGGCGAACTCCGCCGGCCGTGCGTCGAGGTCGACCGCGAACTCGAGCTCCACCGGGCGGTTCATCGCGCGGCGTCCGACGTCGAGCAGCACGGAGAGGATCTCCGCGAGCGGGAAGGCGCCGTGCTTCAGGATCGGGGCGAAAGTGACGAGCGGCGCGCCGTCGCGGCCGAGCCCGTCGTGGATGCGATCGTCCTCGTGAGAGTAGGTCGACGCGAGCGGCGCGAGCACGCCGTCGCCGAGCGCGACCGACAGCGGCAGCTCGACGAGCTTCAGCTCCGCGGACGGATCCGGCCGGCTGCCTTCCTCTTCGAGCTCGAGCGCGAAGAACGTCGACTGCGACGACTCGAACAGCGCCGACGCCGCGCCGCTCGACAGCGGGCGCTCCGGCTGCGCGGGAGAGAACAGGAAGCTCTTGCCGCCGCCGACCACCATCTCGCCGAGCCCGAGCGCGACGCTCGCGACGCCGTCCTCCTGTCGCAGTGGCGGCACCGCGTAGTAGTTCCACGAGCGCGCGACGCCGGAGACGTGCGGGTAGAAGCGGTTGCCGCGCCGGCGTCCGACGACGCGCTCCAGCACGACCGCCATCTTCTCCTCTTCGAGTCGGTACGGCGAATCGCGCACGGTCCGCTTCGCCTGCTGGAAGAACGTCGACGCGTAGACGCGCTTGATCGCGTTCAACAGCTCCTTCAGCCGCACCGACCGGTCCGGGTGGCTGTTCGGCACCATGTAGGTGCGGTACACGCCGGTGAACGGCAAGGACTGGCTGTCCTCGAGCAAGGACGACGATCGCACCGCGAGCGGCGTGCGCGCGAGGTCGAGGAACTCGAGCAGCCGCTCGAACACGTCCTCGGGGAAGCGCGCCTCGAGGAAGCGCTTCTCGATCGCGGCATCGTCGTTCACCTCGAGCGCGAAGTCGCGCAGGTCGCCCGCCTCGACGAAGCGGTCGAACACGTCGGTCGCGAGCACGGCGGCCGACGGCACGGCCAGCTCGACGTCCGGGAAGCGGCGCCGCAGCGACTCGGTCTCGATGAGCCGGCGCACGAACGCGAGGCCGCGCGCCTTGCCGCCGAGCGAGCCGCCGCCGATGCGCGCGAAGCTCGTCTCCGGGTGGAACTCCTTCGCGTCGAAGTCGGACACGACGCCGCACTGCCGCTCGCGGCGGAACGCGTGCAGCGCGTCGATCAGGTACCCGCGCAGGTCCTCGGTCGTGGAGAACTCGCTGATCTTGCGAGGCCGCAACCGACGCGCGAGCTCGAACTCCGTGCGCGCGCGCAGCCAGGTCGAGAAGTGGTTGCGTTCCGCGTGGAAGCGCACCGAGGTCTCCGGCACTTCGCGCAGCCGCTGCTCCAGCTCGCGCACGTCCTTCGCGCGCCCGCACTCGCGGCCGTCCGGCGCGCGGAACACGAAGTCGCCGAAGCCGAAGTTGTCGGTCATGAAGCGCGAGAGGTTCTGCAGGAGGAGCGGCGAGCCCTTCTGCACCAGGAACGCGGAGACGGCGCGCGCGCCCTGCGCGAGGTCCGGGTCGCGCGACTGCAGCAGGATCGGCAGGTCGGGATTGGACGCGCGGACGAGGCGCGCGAATCGCAGCCCGGCGTCCGGCTCGGACCGCCCGCCGATCGGGAAGCTCACGTCGGACACGATGCCGAGCAGGAAGTCGGCGTAGCGGCGGAACTGCTCCTCCGCTTCCTCGAAGGTCGTGCAGTGCACGATCTTCGGCCGCGCGCGCAGGCGCGAGCGCTTGTTCTCGAGGTTCAGTCCCTCCGAGATGACGCGGCGCGACTGCTTGTTCAGCTCGCCATACAGCATCGGCAGGAACGACGAGTAAGCGTGGACGCTGTCCTCGATCAGCAGGACGACGCTGACCCCGACCTTCTTCGTGTCGTGCGCCACGCTCGCGCGATCTTCGAGCGATTGAACGATCGCCGGCAGCAGTCGGAAGTCGCCTTCCCAGAGGTACGGCCGCTCGAGTCCCGCCCGCGCCGCCTCCGCCGAGCGCGCGCGCAGCGCCTCCAACTCGACGTCGTCGAACACGAGCGGCGCGATCGGCACGTTCGCATCCGCAGCGCGCAACTTCGCCGCAAGGTCGAGCGCATCGCCATCGCGGAGATGCGGAGTGAGCACGATGAGGTCGAACGGCTCCTTGCCGAACGCGGCAATCGCTTCGCGAGCGGTGCTGACGTGTGTCAGCCACTGCGAATCCTCCGCGTTCGATTCGTGCAGATCTCGCGCGAGGAGCTCTTGAAGGCGGCCATCTTCTTCGAGAAGGAACGCGTCGTAGCGACTGCCGACGAGCAGCACGCGACGAATGCGGCGCGGCGTCAGCGCATCGAACCTCAGGAATGACGAAGCGCGCGATGACGACATCGATCGCGGATTGTAGGACGCGCAACGATGCGAGATCGGAAGTCCAACGAGGGCGCCGCGGACGCGAGGGGTCTCTTGCCATGCGGTCCTCGCTGCGGGTGGACGCTGGAGGCTTGCAGGAAGCAGTTCGTCGAAGGTTGCCGCGTGGCCTGCAGGAAGCTGTCTGGCGTCCTCGCTGCGGATTGCAGCCCAAGAGACCCCTCGCGTCCGCGGCGCCCGTGGCACGCACACCCCCCTGGACTTTGGGAAGGTCGATGCTGA
>CAZOLL010000032.1:6677-16688 GCA_964580365.1 uncultured Phycisphaeraceae bacterium | reverse complement strand
CAAGTCCGACACAGCTTGGGCGCTTCCACAGGAAGCGCTCGTCAGGACGCACCATCGCCCGCGAGGTTAGCGGCCGCGCGCGCTACGGCGACGTCGCGCTCACCGCATTCGACGCGGCGTAGCCGGCGATGCCGATGGGATCGACGATCCAGTACTGCAGGTACATCGTGAACCCGCTTGGCACTCCCGCGGGCCACGTCGAGTTGATGACGAGCGCGCCGTTGGTTCCGGTCGGCAGCGGCATCACGAGCGTCGGGTACGGCACGAAGATGCCGCCCTTCTGCGGCGCGTAGATCGCACTCGTGCCGAGCACGAAGTACGCGGTCGTGTTCTCGCGCGCGCCGCCGAGCGTCAGCGTGACCGGGTCGCCGGGCAGCAGCGTGCCGGTGCCGCCGAGCTGCGGGATGCCGTGCGTGCCGGCGAGGCCGTAGCCGAGATCGTTGAACGTCTTCACCAGGAACTGCCCGGGCGTGAGCGCGCCCTGCGAGCAGCGCACCTCGTCGAGGTTGCCCTGGAAGATGTACCCGTCGCGGCCGGACCTGCACCAGCCCGTCCCCGTCGGCAGGTCGGGGTTCACGTCGAGCGCCGTGCCGTCGAGCGTGCCGTTCACGTAGAGCCGGTAGAGGTTGCCCTGGCGCGTGATCGCGATGTGCGTCCACGTCATCGGCGGGATCGGGATTCCGTTGGCGACCGAGCCGACCAAGAGGTGCAGCGCGCCGCTCGGGCTGCGGTAGTCGAAGCCGAACGTGCCGTTCCCGTTGACGAAGATGTTGAAGCGGTCGGAGTCCGTGTTGTCCGTGCGCGTCCAGAGCACCGAGCGGTGGCCCACGTTTGCGTAGCGGAAGAAGAACTCGACCGTCGCGTCGCCGGGCGTGTGCAGGGGGAACGTGCCCGGCACGAACACGCGGTCGTCGGCGCCGTCGAACTCGAGCGATCGCGTGTCCGGCGAGCCGGTCGCGGGCACGACAGCAGCCGGCACGCTCGCGCGGTACACCGGGCCGTTCGCCGGCGTTCCGTGATTCGCGAACGCGCTCGAATCGAGGACGCTCGCCGCCCCGGTCGCGACCGCGTCGGCCGCGCCCTCCTCGAACCGCCAGTAACCGAGCGTCTGCGCGGAAACCGGCGCCGTGAACACGAGCGCGAACGAAAACGTGGCGAGCGACGCGACGAGCTTCATGCGGATCCTCCGGTGCGGAAAGCGCGACTCTCCTCTCAATCCCGGGGCGCAAAATCCGCCGACACCGGAAAAACGTCGCGCTCAGAGATCGATCGAGAGGTCGGTCACTTCGCCGGCGGTCACCGTGAACGGGACGTCCTGGCTGAGTCCGCTGCCCAGGCTTCGGAACGCGACGTTGCCGAAGTGGCCCATCCGGCCCTGCTCCCACCGCAACACGTGTTTGCCCGGGGCGAGGCCCGACTCGAACAGGTAGCGCTGGCCGCTCACGAGCTGATCGCCGACGTCCTGGCGCGAGCGCTCGTCGCGGAACGACCCGTCGACGCGTTGTTCGCCGTCGAAGATCCGCGCCTGGACGAACGTCTCGCCGCCGGAAGTCACCGTCACGCGCAGGCGGCCGCCGCGGACGAGCACGATGCTCGCGTTCGACTCTCCGGCTTCGAGCACCTGCACCTGCGCCTCGCCCGGCACGAGCTCGGACTCCGTGCTGCCGCGCGCTCGCAGCACGCGCACCCCCGCGGGGAGGTCGGTGAGGACGAACGTGCCGAGGTCCGGGCTCGAGCGCTTCCAGTCGACGTTTACCGAGGAGATGCGCTTGCGATCGGTGACGTCGTCCAGGACCACGTCCTTCTGCGGGCGGCCGAGGTCGTCGCGCACCACGAGGCGCACGAACCCGCTGCCACGCGGCACCAACGGGATCGCGATCCTCTTCGCCGCTTCCGATGCTTCGACGACGACGCCGTCCTGCGCGGCCGGCTGGAAGCCGCGCGCTTCCACCGCGACGCGCAGCCGGCGGCCGACGGGGACGCCGACTTTGAACTTCGTCGCGGAGTCGCCGTTGTCGCGCCAGGTCTCGACGCCGTCGCCGCCGATCTCGAGCCCGCAGTTCTCGATGCGGTCCCTCGGCTCCGGCGGGACCAGTTCGATCTCGAGCACGCCTTGCGAATAGGTCAGGCGCACGTTGTCCGACGGCGCGGTGAGATGGCGATCGTCGATCTCCCAATCGCGGCCGATGTCCGCGCGCAGCCCACGCGAGTACTGCGTGCGCACAAGATGCTGCGCGCCCGGAAGCAAGCCGCCGAGCGCGAAGCGTCCGCCGGAAGTCGCGCGCGTCTCGACGTGGCGCGGAGCGGCCTGGTTGAAGTCGAAGAACATTCCCTGCGGCGCGTCTTCGTCCGGCGCGGCGTTCTCGATGTCGGCGCTGACGCGCGCGTACGGCACCGGGCGGCCGGCGGTGTCGACGACGATGCCGCGGATCGTGGCGTCGGGCACGAGTGCGGCGTCTGCCGGTGGCGGCGCGGTGGGCTCGGCGGTGCGTTCCGTCTCGACGGGGGCCGAGGCGGGCGGCTCGGCCCGCGCTTCGGTCGCCGGGAGCGGCGCGGGCGCGTCGGCCGCCGCGCGATCGTTCGCGCGGGGAGCGGCGACGACCTCGGGCGCGTCCGGCGTCGAGCTCGAGAACAAGACGAAGCCGAGCGCGAGCCCGAGCACGAGACCGGCGAGTGCGAACAGGAGTCGGTGCATTTCAGCCGCCGTCGTAGTCCAGGTCGGTCGTCGCGCCGGCGACGGTGACGAACGTTCGATCGCCGCGCGGCTCGCCCTTGTGTCCGTAGAAGTGCAGGAGCCATGGGCCCGGCGCGAGCCCGCGATCGAACTCGTAGGTCTTGTCCGGTGCGAGCTCGTCCGAAGTCGCCTCGCAACCCTCGCACGTGAGCGTGAAGCGACGACGCGCGCCCTCGACCGGTTGCGAACCCATGTAGAGCGCCACGAACAGCGGAGGCCGGACCTCCGGCGCGATGCGCAGGCGCACGTGCCCGCCGCGGGTCAGCCGGACGTCGCGCGAGACGTTGCCCGTGCGCGGCACGTCGATCGCAATGACTTGCGGCACGAGGGCGAGCGCAGCCGGCGCGAAGAGCACGAACTCCCGCGGGCCGGGCGGGACGTCCTCGACACGCAGCTGGCCGTTCTCGTCGCCGCCGCCCGCGCCGTGTTCGACCCACGGACTCGCGCGCGATTGCTCGTCGGGGTCGATCATCACGCGGGCGCCCGCGCCCTTCACCGGCTCGCCGCGATCGTCGGTGACGTGGAAGAGGATCTCGTTGCCCGCCCACTCCGGCATCTCGAAGCGCACCTTGCGCGAGGCCTCGCCGCGCGCGAGCTTCAGGTCGCGAACGTCGATCGGGAGGAGTCCGACCGCGTGGACCTGCAGGTGGACCGGCCGCTCCGGCTCGACGCCGACGAACAGGCGCGTGTGCAGAATTCCGCCCGAGGAGTGCGTCGTCGAATCGGAGCCGATCACGAACTTCTCGACGTCGAAGTACAGCTCCTGGGGCGGGCCCTGGAGGCGATTCGGCGGGACCACGAACTCGAGCTCGAGCGTCGGCTGATCGAGCGGCAAGACGACGTCCGCGGCCGGCGCGACGACGTCGACGCCCGCGGCCTCCACGTGCTCGACGAAGTTGTAGTCGAGCTTCGCGTCGCCGCGGGCGGTCAGGCGGTACCCCATGCCGGGCGTGAGTCCGAAGATCGCGAAGCGTCCGCTCTTCGTCGCGCGCACGCGCGCGCCGTCGGGCAGCGACAGCTCGTCGCCGCGCTGGATGACTTCCGTGGTCGTCGGCACGCGGGCGTCGGCGCGGCGGCAGGTGATGATCGCGCGCTCGGCGGGTTCGCCGCTCGACAGCCGCACGACGCCGCGGATCTCGGCGCTCGGGACTTCGTTCTCCGGGTCTTCGGCGACGCTCACTGCGTCCTCGCGCTTCGGACTCGGCGTCGCGGCTTGCGCGGGCGGCGTCTCTCGTTCGCCGATGCGCGGCGCGGCGTGCGCCGGCAACGGCGCGGGCGCTTCTGGGTCCGAGCTCCGTGCGACGCGAGCGGCCGCGCCGACCTCCGGTGCGCCGTCGGACGAGCCCGATCCGAGGAAGAAGCCGATCGCGACGCCGATCAGGAGCGCCACGATCGCGAGGATGACTCTCGACATCTCGGCCCCTCGAGCGCGCATCGAGCGCGCGAACGAGTGCTTACTATACGCCGGTCCGGGAACAGACCGATCGCACGTGACACCGCACGACCCGCATTCGAGCACTTCGTCGCCGGCTTCGCCGCCGTGGTACGTCGTGGCGTTCGATGCCAGCTACCTCGAGCGGTACTCGCACCGCGACACCGCGGAGGCTGAGCGCCAGATCGCATTCCTCTGCTCCGCCGGCGTCCTGCATCTCGACGAGCTCGTGCTCGACCTGTGCTGCGGCGGGGGTCGTCACCTCGCAGCGATGGCGGAGCGCGGCGTGATCGCGTGCGGCGTCGACCTCTCGCCCGACCTCCTGCGCGTCGCGCGCGGCGAGCTTTCGCGCCGGCGCACGCACGCGGACCTGTTCCGCGCCGACATGCGCGCGCTGCCGTTCGCGAACGAAGCGTTCGACGCGGTGATCCAGATGTTCACGGCGTTCGGCTACTTCGAGTCCGACGACGACAACCGCCGCGTGCTCGCGGAGGTCGGCCGCGTGATCCGCAGCGGCGGCCGCTACGTGCTCGACCTGATGAACAAGGCGTACGTCCTCGCGGCCCTCGTCGCGGAATCGACGAAGGAGGCGCCCGGCGGCTCGGTCGTGGAGACGCGCCGATACGACGCGGAGAAGAAGCGCCTGGAGAAGAGCGCCACGACCCGCACGCCGCGCGGGTCGAAGACGCACGTCGAGAGCGTGCGCGTGTTCGAGCCGGACGAGATCCGCGATTGGCTCGCCGCCGCCGGGTTCACGGTCGATCGCATGCTCGGCGACTTCGACGGCTCGGAGTTCGCGCCGAAGTCCTCGTGGCGGATGATCACCGTCGCACGCAAGCGCTGACGGTCTCGGTCCCGTTCAGAGCCCCACCTCGTCGAACTCCTTCGAGCCCTTCGACATCGCGTCCTCCCACAGAGGCACCACTTTCTCCCAGTAGGTGTGCGACGTCTTCGGCAGCTTCAGCGCCTTGTCTTCCTTCCACTTCTTCAGTTGGTCGAGCAGCTCGCGGTTCGCGTAGCCGTCGACGAGGAACCCGCGCGCGACGACGTCGACTCCGGAGAGGAACGCCTTCGCGGGCTCCTTCTCCATCTTCGCGAAGTAGTCCTTCGACGCCTCGTCGGCGCGCTTGCGCTGGTCGTCGATCTTCCTGGCCCAGTCCTTCAGGAACGCGTCGGCCGGCGCAATGCCGGCGAACTCCTGGCGGAAGCGGATCAGGTGGCCGAGCCACGGCTTGCCGTCGAGCTTGTCGCCGGGATTCTTGCCGAGGCTCTTCTGGATCGCCGCGACATGACGTGCGACCAACTCTTCCGAGTCGCCCGCGGCCTTGCGCGCGAACGCCTTCTGCGCGTCGGTGATGAACGGCATGTCGACGAGGCGCATCGCGAGCGTCCAGCGCGCGACGTGGTCTTGCCCCTCCTTCACCGCGAGCATCTCGTTCAGCGCCGCTTCGGAGACGTCGGGGTCCTTCGCGGTCATGCCTTCGCACCACGCGAGTTGTTGCGCCGCCTGCGGCGCGCTCGGCCAGTGGTTCCAGTCCTTGAGGGCGCGCAGGTGGACGTTCGGGTACCCCTTCTCCTCGAAGAACTTCAACGCGCCGACGCTGTTGCCGAACGGGACCACCGGATCGGCGGTGCCGTGCATGATCGCGATCGCCTGGTGATGGTGCTTCGTGCTGCCGGTCGTGCCGATCCACACGCCGCCGGCCTGGCCGAGCACGCCGTCGACGTCGTCGTTGAATTGACCCGCGTAGAGGAACGCGAAGAAGGCGCCTTGGCTGTGTCCGTAGAGGTAGGTCGCCTTCAGCTTGAAGATCAGCCGCAGCTCGAGCTGCAGCGCGTGCACGCGATTCATGTCCTTGTCGGCTTGGCGGAAGTTGAATCCGCCTTCGCCGTTCGGCGTCGTGCCGTCGGGACAGACGATGATGTCGTGCGGGCGGAACTTGCCGGGCTCGTGGTTCGCGAAGCCCCAGCGCCGGTCGAGGTTCGAGCCGTGGAAGATGAAGAGGAGGTTGGCGCCCTTGCTCTTGTCGTAGTCGGGCGGCACCCAATAGAGGTAGTCGAGCCCGTCGGCGGCTTTCGCCGCGTAGACCTTGCCCTTCGCGTCGGCGGACGGAGGACGCGCCGGCGCGTCCTCCGCGCGCACGATCGGTGCGAGCGCGAAGAGGATGCACGCGGTGAACGAGGCGATCGCGGTTCGTCCGATCATCGCGCGGCGATCCTCGCTCCGGATCCGTGCGTCGTCAACGTTGACGCGGGGCAGACCGCTTCCGTACCGTGCGCCGCACGTTCGGGGTCTCTTCCGCTCGGAGCGGAAGGGCCACGAGGGAAGTGGGTGTGAATCCCACACGGTCGCGCCACTGTGAGCGGCGAGCCGGCTTCCGATGGATGCCACTGAGGGCGAAAGCCCTTGGGAAGGCAGGAGGCCCGGCGAGGACCCGCGAGTCAGGAGACCTGCCCCGGACGCCGAGTTCGAGCCTCCTCTCGCGAGTTGGAGGGGCTTCACGAAGCCCTTTCTCCATTCGACGACGAAGCGGCCCGGGCTCCCGGCGTGACGCTCGCGGAGCAGCGTTTCGCCGGCCGTCGGTGCTCCATCGGAAACTTCGTCATGTCGTCACGTGCAATCGCGACGCTCCTCGCCGGCGCGTCGCTGTTCTTGTTCGCTTCGGACGCGCGCGCGTCCTTCACCGTGGAGCCGGGCTTCGCGAACGCGAAGGTCGGTGTCGCGCCGGGCGGTTTCGTCGGCGGCCTCGACTGGCTGCCGAACGGACACGCCGCGATCTTCGACGGATCGGCAGTCGTCGAAGTCGACGTCGCGACCGGCGCGACGGTCGCGACGCTCTACACGCCGCCGTCGTTCGTGTTCGGCTCGTTCGTGAAGGTCGACCCGACCGGCACGTTCCTTCTGTTCGGCGAGTCGTCGACGCAGACGATCGTGAAGGTGCCGCTCGCCGGCGGCCCCGCGGTCCCCGTCACGACGCTCTCGTTCAACTACGACTGCACGTTCTCGCCCGCGGGCGCGTGCTTCGTCAGCGCGTCGCCGTCCGGCGCGAACGACGTGTATCGCGTCGACGTCGCGACCGGTGCGACCGACCTCATCGCTTCGATCCCCGGTCCGTCGGGACCGATCGCGTTCGACGCGGCGGGCGATCTCTACCTCGGCGAGAGCACGTTCACGTTCCCGGCGCCGTCCGGACAGCGCGTGTTCCGCTTCTCCGCGGCCCAGGTCGCCTCCGCGATCGGTCCGGCGAGCCTGACGATCGCAGACGCGGCGACGTTCGTCGCAAGCGTGCGGTCGCCGCTCGACATGGTGTTCGACGAGGAAGGCGACCTGCTCGTCGCCGACGGCGGGTCGGGTTCGCTCGACGAATTCGATTCCTCGGGCGCACCGAAGACCTCGCTCGGAAGCGAGGCGCAGTTCGCCGTCGTCGGACCGCTCGCGTTCCGCGGCAACGGGCCGGGCGGCGCCGCGTTCGAGGGCTTCCAGCGCGGCGACGGCGGGACGCTGCTCGCGATCTCGACCGACTTCTTCAGCTACAACGACCTGAACGTCATCACGCCGCGTCGCGCGGACATCTCGACCTCGCCGGCGAGCCCGATCCCCGCGGGACCGTTCACGTTCACGCTCGCGCACGCGCCGGCCGGCGGGACGACGCTGCTCTTCCTCGCGGGCGGCATGGTCGCTCCGGAATACAAGGTGTTCGGCGCCGGCGTCCCGCTGTTCTTCGCGCTCGATCCGCTCTCCTTCGGCCCGATCGTCGGCCCGCTCCCCCTCGACGGGATCGGTGAGCTGAACCTCGTTGCGTCGAACCCGGGCATCCCGGCGACGATCGCGGTGCAGGCGCTCTTGTTCGATTCGAACGGGGCCGTCGTCGGCACCAGCGGAGCGCATACGATCGTCACGCAATGATCCTCGACGCCTCCCACGTCCTGCTCGCCTCGAACGACGTCCCGCGGATGCACGCGTTCCTCGAACAGTGCTTCGGCCTCACGCCGAAGTTCGCGAACGACGCGTTCTGCGAGTTCGTGACGGAGCGCGGCTTCCGCATCGCGGTGTTCGCGGTCGTGGGCAAGGTGAAGGAGAACTTCTCGGCGGACGCCGGGCGCGGCGCGGCCGCGCTCGGCGTCACCGTCGGCGACATCGACGCGTTCTACCGGTCGATCGAGCCGAAGCTCGCCGCGCACGGCGCGCGCACGGCCGGGCCGCCGAAGGAGCATCCGTGGGGCGAGAAGAGCTTCCTGCTCCTCGACCCCGACGGCAACCGCTGGGAAATCACGCAGAGCCCGACGCCGCACGGCCGGCTGGTCGACCGGCCCTGACGCGCCCCACCGCCGTTCACGGGCCGACGGCCGACGCGCGCGTGATCGTCACGCCGGGCGCGACGCGGAAGCGGTACTCGCCGTCGCTCTCGACCGCCTCGAGCCGATACGCCACGTTCTTCTCCATCTTGGGGAAGTCGCCGGGCGCGATCTTCAGGTAGAGGTCCGCGAGGTCCGAGCCGACGTCGATCCAGCCGCCGCGCTCGTGCGCGAGCGGGACGTCCTGCTGGCCGTTGGCGCGCAGCACGAACGCGTGCGACGCGCGCTCGAGCACGCGCTCGATCTCGGCGCGACTCGGGAGGCACGACGTGTCGACGTGCATCACGAGGTGCCCCGCGCTCTCGCGGTCGTCGAGGTTCATCTTCACGCGGCCGGACTTCTCGCCGTCGAAGTACCAATACACGCGGTCGACGACGGCCTCCTTCATCTCGGCGTCCGGCGGCGGCGCCTTCAATGCCACGTGCGCGCCGAAGCGGTCGGAGAGCGCCTCGCACGAATACGGGTTCGAGTGGCCGAACCGGTCGGTGTGGTCGCTCGCGGCGCGGATGCCCCACTTCACGAGCCCGGCCTCCGCGTGGTCGC
Organism: uncultured Phycisphaeraceae bacterium; assembly: GCA_964580365.1. Taxonomy (GTDB): domain Bacteria; phylum Planctomycetota; class B15-G4; order B15-G4; family JADJEK01; genus CAZBOK01. Next base: position 7,623 of record CAZOLL010000032.1, on the reverse strand, counting down.
GGAACGTGTTCACGTGCACCATCAGCCCGAGCGAGTCGCCGCGGATGTTCTGTCCGAGCTTCTGGTAGTTGAGGCGGCGCCAGCGGCCGGCGACGAACACTTCGTTGAACGTGTGCGACGCCCACGAGTCGCCGCGGTCGTCGCACGCGGCCTCGAGGAACTTCCGCATGCGCGGGTGCGTGACTCCGTCGAGCAGTGCGCGCTCGCTCTTGTCGGACGCGTCGAGCAACGGCACGACGACGATCGTCCGCGCCGGCAGCCCGAGCGCGCGCAGCACGGTCTGCACGTAGATCGCCGTAGACGTGCACGTGCCGTGGATGCGGTTCTCGAACATGCCTTTCCCGTACAGCTCGCGGTTGGTCTGCTCCTCGAGGGTGCGCTTGGTCTTCGCGAGCCCCTCATCGACGTTCTTCTCGAGCTCGCGCGCGACGCGCGCTTTCCCGCCGGGGAACTCGAAGGCAAACGTCGTGAAGCTGTCCTCGAACTTCGAGTTCTTGAGCAGCCAATCGGACGCCTGCGCCGCGAGCGTGCGGTCGCCCGCCTTCTTCGCGTCGATGCCGTCCTTCGCGAGCGCGGCGATCAGCTCTCTCTGCATCGCCGCGTCCCAGTTCGACGTCGGACCCGGCTCGACGAAGCGCTTCCACGGCGCGACGTGCGAGCGCCACGCGTCGTCCTCGCCGATGTCGTCGTTCACGGTGTTGAACGGGTACAGCACGACGTCGATCACGACGAAGTCCGCGCCGCGCTTCACCACCTTGCCGTCCTGGAAGTCGTCGGTAAGCGACGCCTCGTCGACCGGCGGCATCACCGTCACCGTCGCGGCGACCGTGTAGGCGAACTCGCGGCGCTCGTCCGCGTCGCCGTCCGGCTTGCCGTCGCCGTCGGTGTCCTTCTTCGTCGGATCGGTGAAGTGCTTGTGCACCTCGCGAAAGTCGGAGATGCCGTC
>CAZOLL010000032.1:0-6667 GCA_964580365.1 uncultured Phycisphaeraceae bacterium | reverse complement strand
ACGCGCCGTCCGTGTCCTTGTCGATCGGATCGGCCGGCGCGAACAGCAAGCTGGCGGCGAGAACCATCGTGAGCATCCGGCGACCTCCGCGTCCGCGGTCCTTCGGATCGATCGAGCCGGAACATTCTCGCGGCCGATCGGAGGCGAGGGAACGGGCGGCGCATCGACGCGCCTCACGGCGGCCGGCTTCCCGCGGGACGCGGATCGATCGTCACCGGCAGCTTCGCGGCGCGCCGCACGCGGGCCACGAGGCGCGCGCGGCAGCGGTGGATCGTGACCTTCACGTGGACGACGGTGATGCCGTATTCGGCGGCGATCGCGCGGTAGGTGAGGCCGCGGCCGTAGCGCAGGACGAGGATGTCGCGGTCGCGCGAGGGCAACGCTTCGAGCTCGCGCGCGAGGTGCTCGGGGGCGGCCGGCAGTTCGTTCGCCGTCGCGTCCGCTTCCGGCTCGTGCACAGTCTCCGCGAGCGACTCCACCTCGGCGAAGCGCAGCGCCCGGCGGCGCATCGCGCGCAGCCTGTCGATGGCGACGTTGCGAACGATGCGCGCGGCCCATGCGCCGAAGTGCTCGTCGGCGTCGAGGCGTCGCAGATGGTGCCGGATCCGGAGGAACGCCTCCTGCACGACGTCCTGCGCCGCGTGATGGTCCGCGAGCACCCGCTTCGCGATCGCGAGGAACTCGGACCAGAACAGGTCGACGAGACGGCCGAACGCATCGGCATCGCCGCGCCGCGATGCGGCGACCCACTCGGTCTCGCGCGACTCGGAAGTCGCCTGGCGATTTCCGCGATCGATCCGCCTCATGGCTCCGCTCCGAGCGCCTTCGACCCACCGCTTCGTTCGGCAGGTCCAAGAACGCGCGGGCACGACGGAATCACGTGGGATTCGCGGATTGTCCCGTCGCGGCGATCGGCGCCGGGCGCAGCGGCTCCGGCAGGAGCGCGGCGACTTCGCCACGCAGCCGCGCGGAGTCCTCGCGGAGTTGCACGCGTCGCGAGGACTCCGCGGCATCGAGCTCCTCCGAAGATCCGACGCTGTACGGCGCACCGAAACGCACCGTGATCTTCGCCGGTCGCGGGACGATCGCGCCGCGCGGCAGCGCCTCGCGAGTGCCGGTGATCGCGACGGGAACGATCGGCGCGCCGGCGCGGCGTGCGAGCGCGACGACGCCGGGGACGAACTCGCCGAGCCGGCCGTCCGCGCTGATTCGACCCTCGGGGAAGATCGCGACCGCGTGGCCGGCTTCGAGCGCGGCGCGCGCACGATCGAGCGCGGCGCGGTTGCGCACGCCCTGCTCGACCGGGATGCAGCGCATGAAGCGGAAGAACCAGCGGACCTGCGGCCGCGAGTACCACTTGTCGGTGATGAGGTAGACGAGGCGCCGCGGGCAGGCGACCTGGACGACGATCGGGTCGAGCAGCGAGCGATGGTTCGGCGCGAACACGACCGGTCCGCGCGGCATCGGCGCGTCGAAACGCGCGCTCAGTCGGAACCACGGGAGGAACAACGCCCACGCGAATGCGCGCAGGCACGCGTAACCGATCCGATTCAGGAGGCCGAAGCGGACTTCCGGCAGGGCTTCGGTCACGGCGCGGACGATCAGCCGCCCTTCGCCTTCTCCGCCCACGTCGTGCCGGGGTACTCGTTCACCACGCGGTTCAGGCAGCGGGTCGCGCGCTGCGCGTTGTCCTCGCCCTTCACCTTCTTGAAGCACTGCGCGGCGAAGTAGAGCGCCTCGGGTTGTTCCTGCGGCACGTCCTCGTATTGCGCGACGACGCGAAGGAAGGTGAACAGCGCGTCCTGATACCCCTTCTCGGAAGCGACGCGATCTCCGCCGGCCGCGACCGCGGCGCCGATGAGCGCGTTGCCGAGGCCGTTGTAGGCGCCGGCGACGACTTCACGGGACAGCGTCTGGCGGTTGTCGATGATCGCCTGGAAGAAGGCCTTCGCCTCGTCGAACTTGCCGTTCTTCACGAGCACGCGCCCGATGCGGAGCTTCGCCTGGCTCGAGATCGTGGGGTAGTTCGCCTCGGTCGCCGCGACGAGCGCCTGGTAGCCGGCGAATGCGCCGTTCAGGTCGGTCACCTCCTGCAGAAGCAGGAGGTTCAGCTCCGCGGTGCGCGACCAGAACTCGCCGTACTTCTTCGCGGCCGAGTCTGCCTTCAACTGCGTGAAGACGCGCTTCGCCTCGTCGTCCTTGCCGGCCTCGTACAGCGTCGTGCCCTTCTCGGCGAGCGCCATCGGGACGTAGCGCGAGTCGGCCATGGTCGCGATCAGTTCGTCTAGCGTCTTCAGCGCCTCGGCGTCCTGCCCGGCCTTGCGCTGGCAGCTGCCGGCCTCGAACATCGCGCGCGCCTTCAGGCCGAGCCGGCGCGACTCGTCGTTCGCGGCCGCTTTGAAGAGGTTCGCGGCGTTCTCGAAGTCCGCGTCCGCCTCGGCCTTCACGGCGGCCTCGAAGTCGTCGCCCGGGCGCTCGTAGTTCACGAGCTTCACCTTGTCGGCGGCGAAGAACTGCGCCTGGTTCACGCCCTTCTTCTTGTACTCGACCTTCTCGATCGTCTCGGTGGTGACCGTCACGCCGGTGACCGGCGGCTTGCCGTCGACGAAGTGAATCTCGTCGGCGCGGGCGATCGGGGAAGCGAGCAACGCGGCGGCGAGCGCGGAGACGACGGCAGATCGCATCGGGCGGATCCTTCGGACGTGTGGGCGGGCGTGGTCGGGCGTGAGCAAACGAGCGTGAGCGAACGGGCGGATCGGAGTGCGGGTGCTGGCCTCTCGGAAACGGGGACGGTTCCCGACGGTTCGACCCTTGGGCGCGTCTCGAAGCGACGGAATCTAGGCCGACCGGCCGGAACGGTCAAGTCGATGGAGCGGCGCGCCTTGCGCCGACGGGAGCGCTGTTCGGCGACGTTGCTTCCGCGCCGACGCGGCGGATCTGCACCAGCTCCGCCATCACGGAGATCGCGATCTCCTCCGCGCTGCGAGCGCCGATCGGGAGGCCGATCGGAGTGCGCACGCGCTCGAGGAACTCGGGCGCCATCCCTTCGGCGACGAGGTGCTTCTTCAGAACGATGAGCTTCGACTTGCTGCCGATCAGGCCGAGGTAGCGCGGCGAGGCCTTCGCGCGATGCAGCGCGCGCAGCACCGTCATGTCGTCCTTGTGCCCGCGCGTCATGATCACGACGAACGACGTCGCGTCGATCCTGAGCCGGGCAACGGCGTCGTCCCACGCGACGGCGTGGCGCTCCGCGGCGAGCGGGAAGCGCTCCGCGGTCGGGAACGCGGCGCGATCGTCCACGACGACGAGGCGGAAGCCGGCCGGAGCGCCGATGGCGCAGACCGCGCGCGCGACGTGACCCGCGCCGAAGACGAAGAGGTTGGGCATCGCGACCGGTTCGATGAAGATCTCGATCCTCCCGCCGCAGACGAGGCCGGTCTCCGGGTTGTCGTCCTCGTTCAGGTCGACGCTGAACCGGTCGGAGCGCTCGGTCGCGATGACGCGCAGCGACCGCTCGAGGACGTCCGCCTCGACGCACCCGCCGCCGACCGTGCCGATGAACGTGCCGTCCGCGCGGACCAGCATCTTCATGGTCGCCTTGCCCGGAGTCGAGCCCAGAGTGCCGATCACCGTCGCGACTGCGACGGCGCCGCCTTCGCGGTGGACGCGGGCCAGTTCTTCGTAGAGCTCACGCACGAGGACGGAGTCTAACGGTCGCGCGACGGCTCGGCCCCCGGCCGCCGCACGCGACGCTCGCGTCGCGTGCGGCCCGCGCGGGTTCCGTTCAGCGCCCGACGTCGGGGGATTCGGTGTCGCCGCGGCCCTTCGCGAGCTCGGCGCGCGCTTGGGCGGCGAGTCGCAGGTAGTTCGCGCGGATGCGGTCGAGCTCCGCGTCCTCCAGCTCCTCGAGATCGAGCAGCGCGTTGTGCGCGCCGTTCACGGCGCGGATCAGCTCGTCGAGCTTCACCTGGATCGCCGCGGTGTCCCGGTTCTGCGTGTTCTGGATCAGGAAGACCATGAGGAACGTGATGATCGTCGTGCTCGTGTTGATCACGAGCTGCCAGGTGTCGCTGTAGCCGAAGATCGGCCCCGTGAACGCCCACACCACGATGACGAGAATCGCGAGCACGAACGCGCTCGGCTGACCCGACTTGTGCGAAGCCCACTTGGCGAACAGGCGAAACCGCGATCGAGGCTGCATGGAGTCTCCCGGGCTGGAACACTCGTGACGGTAGCGCAAACCGCGCGAGGTGCGCGCACGCGGCGGAACCGCGCTAGGCTCGCGCCGCGATGACGTCGACCTCGCCGCCCCCCACGCTCGCCGCGCGGCTCGCGCGCTTCCCGTTCAAGCTGCTCGTCGTCGTCGTGGTCTTCTCGCTCGTGGTCGAGGAGTACTTCCCGTTCTCGCGCTTCCCGATGTATTCGAAGCCGGACGACGAGACCTGGTACGTGTACGTCGCCGACGCGCAGGGACAGCCGGTGGCGATGCTGCGGCACTTCGGCGTCTCGAACACGTTCGTGCGGAAGGTCTTCAAGTCGAACCGGGAACGGCTGCGCGAAGCGGACGCGACGCTCGATCGCGAAACGGCCGAAGCGAACGCCGCGACCGACACGCTCGAGTACCTGCTGCGGCAGCGTCGCCCGCGCAAGAAGAAGGTGCGCGAGTTCGGCGCGCTGCAGTTGATCAAGGTGAACGTCGAGATCGCCGGCGACCACGTCGAGCGCTCGTCCGACCCGCTCGCGTCGATCCCCGTGCCGCCCGCCGCATCGAGTCCCGCCGGCGCTCCGGATGCGACGCGGGAGGACGCGCGATGAGCGGGCTTTTGCGACGGATCTTCGACGCGCGCGTCGTGCGCGATCCGATCGAGCTCGCGCTGATGCGCTTCGGCATCGGCACGCTCGCGCTGTACGGCGTGTGGAAGTACTACCCCTGGTTCGACGAGCAGCCCCACCCCGAGGGCAGCGCACGCTTCGACGACTTGACCTGGCTCGCGACCGACACGGCGTACTTCGCGGTGCTCGGCGCGGTCGCGCTCGCGACGATCGTCCACGCGCTCGGCAAAGCGCCGCTCGTGGTGCTGCCCGTGTTGTTCGGGCTCACCACCGCGGCATTCACTCTCAAGAACTCGCAGGGCGCGCTCTCGCACGGGACGCACATCGTCCCGTTGGTCCTGTTCGGACAGATCGTCGCGCACGTCCACTATCGCATCGCTTCGCGACGCGCGGACGCCGCGGTCGCGCTGCGCGGGCGCAGTCGCGAGGAACTGGCGGTCGACTCCGGATTGCAGATGATCGTCGCGTTGTACCTGTTGACCGCGATCACCAAGATCGCGCGCACCGGCGGCACGTGGATCCGCGACCTGCCGATGATGGCCGTGTCGTTCGTGAAGGCGAACGATCTCAAGTACTACACCGACCTCGCGCCCCCGGACGGACTCGAGCGATCGCTCGCGATCGGCGACTACCTCGCCGGCCACCCGACGTTCACGCAGATCGTCATCGGCTCGGGCCTCGTCCTCGAAGCGGCGACGATCCTCGCGTTGTTCGGCCGCATCCCCGCGTTCCTGATCGGCGTCGGCCTCATCGGGATGCACGTCGGGATCAAGCACCTGCTCGGCATCGAATTCCGCCTCAACATCTGGATGATCGTCATCTATCTCGTGAACGTGCCGTTCCTCGCGGCGTGGACCTGGCGACGGATCGCCAAGCGACGCGCGCGACCTCGCGACGGCACGGTCGAGACGAACGCGCGATGATCCTCCTGTTCGACGGCGTGTGCGGCCTGTGCAACGGACTGGTGAAGTTCGTGCTGAGGCGCGATCGCGAAGGCGTGATCCGCTTCGCTCCGCTGCAGGGCAAGGCCGCCGCCGAGATCCTCGCTCGGCACCGCAAGGACGCGACGCGGCTCGACACCGTGTACGTCGTGCTCGACCCGTTCACGCCTCAGGAGCGTTTGCTGTCGAAGGGCCGCGCGGTCTGCACGCTGCTGCAGCGGATCGGCGGCGTCTGGTCGATCCCCGCACTCGGTCGCTTCCTCCCGCGCGCGTTCGTCGACTTCTTCTACGACTTCGTCGCGAGGAACCGATACCGCTGGTTCGGCAAGCTCGAAGCGTGTCCGGTGCCGACGAACGACCAGCTCGCGCGCTTCGTCGAGTGACCGCTCAGCGCTTGCCGTGAACCGCGGTCACGACGGTGTGGATGCCGCCGCGCACGTTGAAGTCGCCGACGACTTCCATCCACTTCGGCTCGGCCGCCTTCACGAGGTCGTCGAGGATCCGGTTCGTGACGTCCTCGTGGAAGTGCCCTTCGTCGCGGAACGACCACACGTACAGCTTGAGGGACTTCAGCTCCACGCAGCGCTGGTTCGGCACGTAGCGCACCTTGAAGTTCGCGAAGTCGGGCTGCCCGGTCTTCGGGCAGAGGCACGTGAACTCGGGGATGTCGAACGCGATCTCGAAATCCCGGCCGGGGCGCGGATTGGGGAACGTCTCGAGGGACTTCGTGGGCTGCGTGGACATGGGGCGAGAGCTTAGCGGGGATGGGGTGCTTGGGGACGTCGGGGGACAGGACACGAAGCACACGAAGAAGGACGCGCCGCGCACGCCGGACGCTGGGCGTGCTGGGGACGCGGGGGCGCCGGACTTCGTCCGGCGGTTTCCTGCGGGAG
>CAZOLL010000031.1:16226-16863 GCA_964580365.1 uncultured Phycisphaeraceae bacterium | reverse complement strand
AGCTGCAGGCCGCGATCGCCGCCGCGCAGGATCGCGCCGGGCCGAGTGGCCGCGTGATCGCCGCGTTCCAGCCGCACGGGTACGCGCCGATGCGCTTCTTCCGGAAGGAGCTCGCCGCCGCGTGGGCCGCGGCGCTGCGCCCGCAGGACCTCGCGTTCGTGCTTCCGGTGTTCTTCGCCGGCGGGACTGCGGTGAAGGATCTGAGCGAGCGCGATCTCGCCGCCGACGCCGCGCGCCTCGGCGCGCCGATCGAGCCGATCGAGAAGCGCGAAGCGACGCCGGCGCGGATCGCCGAGATCGCGCGAGACCGAGACGTCGTCATCGTCATGGGCGCGCGGGATCCGGCACTCCCGGCGCTCGCGCGGGCGATCCTTGCGGCGTTGTAGGCCCACGCGACGAGGAATGGCCCGGGACTCGGGCAGGGGACAGGCACGCGGGCGCGGACTCGGGCCCGCGCGGCCTGGGTGCCCGTGATTCGGTGACCGGTTCGCCGGGTCTCCGGTCTCTGTGCCTCGGGTCACCGGTCATCGGCGATCGGGCCCCCGGCGCCCGGCAACCCGGGCGCCGGCCGACCCGGCGACCCGCCAACCGGGCCCGAGAGCCGAGGTCCGGGGACCGGGGAGCCCAGAGCCCGGGC
>CAZOLL010000031.1:0-16216 GCA_964580365.1 uncultured Phycisphaeraceae bacterium | reverse complement strand
CTCCTGGGCTCCCGGCCCCCGGGCGCCGGCCCCCCGGGGCGCGGGCCCCCCGGCCCCCGGGCAACGGGGCTCATCTCGCCGATGACCGGTGACCTGGGAACCGAGACCAGTGACCCGTTGAGACGGAGACCCGGGGCCGCGCCAACCGTTTCGCCGTGCGCGCGACTACTCGAGCTTCGCCGCGAGCTTCCAGGTCCAGCTCATCGCATCCTTCCCGCCCTCACCCGCGATCGTCGCGGTCAGTGCATCGCCCTTCCTCTCGTAGGAGATCATCTGCGGGAAATCGTGCGCCGGATTCTCGAACACGGCCTTCGTGCCCTCGAGGCTCTTCAGCGCGAACGGCGTCGGCTTGCTTCCGCCGGGGCTCGCGAGGTACGCGAGCTTGCCTTCGTGCTCGCCGATGCGGAGGAACTCGAACTCTCCGCCCTGCGCCGATGACGTGCGGTTCATCCCGATCAGGAAGCCGCCGCGCGCCGGGAGCCACACCTCTTCCACGGTCTCGCCGCCCTCGCTGCGCGACCAGTGGCCGGCGAAGAACGACAGGTCTTCGAGCTTCGGGTCCTTTTTCGTCTGCTGCTTCGTCGGCTCGACGGCGGGGAGCGCGAACGCGAGCGCGCTCGCGGCGAGCAGAGCGAACGAGGACACGATGATCGACCGGGGCTTCATGCGGATCTCCTGTGGAATTGCGTTCGAAGCGCGGAGTCGACCACGCGGGACGCGCGCGTCATTGAACGAATGCGACGTCAGTCGCTCGGGGAGAACGCGGCCGAGAACGCGGCGGTGAGGGGCGCGCGGCTCTCGGCGTAGGCGCCGGCCGTCGTGCCGGCGAAGCGGCGGAATTCGCGGCAGAGGTGCGGTTCGTCGGAGTAGCCGGCGAGCTGCGCGACGTCGGCGAGGCGGCGGCCTCCGCGATCGACCATCCGCAGCGCGCGCTGAAAACGCTCGATCGCCTTCAGCTCGCGCGGACTCATGCCGACGTCGCGGACGAACGCGCGCTCGAACTGCCGCGTCGAGACGCCGGCGGCGCTCGCGGCTTCCTTCACGCTCGATGAAGCGCGCAGTGCGTCGACGGAGCCGCGACCGCTCGATCGTGCGTGACAGCAGTCCGCGAGCGCGCGCGTGAGACGCTCGAATCGACCGCTCGACCGTGTCCTCACCAGCGCGTCGCGGAGTCCGGTCAACGACGCGAGACCGAGCGCGTCGAGCGGGACGATCGTGTCGCGGAGGCGCTCGAGCGGAGGCAGGCCGAGCGCCGCTGCACCGCCCGGCTCGAAGCGGATGCCGACGACGTCGCTCGCGGCGCCGCGCGCGAGGTGCACCGCCGCGGTCGACGGGCCGGCGAGCAGCGCCGCGTCCTGACGCACGAGCGCGCCGCCGTCCGCGCGCGCCGCGAACGGCTCGGCGAGGTGGAACACGAGTTCGACGCAGCCGTCCGGGAACACCGGCTCGACGCGTTCGCGCGCGTCACCCCGGTCTTCCGCCTCGAGCCGCCACAGCGTGCGCACGAACGGCGCGAGCGACGCGGGCGGTGCGGTTTCTCGATAGGAGAACGAGACCATCGAAGCGTCCGTCGAACGGGGAGAGGTCGCGCGTGCGACGGAACAGGGTAACGGCTGCACACGGAAGCGGGCCGAGCGCGCCGCGGGCCCCCGGGTTGCAAACCTCCGGAATGCCCCGTAACTTGGCGCGATTCGGTCCTTCTCGTGATTCCGCCGGAGATTCCGTGATGTCGCCCGTGGTGCTGACCGCCAAGAAGCGCGGTCTGGGGGAGACGACTCGCAAGGACGGCTGGTGGGTGCAGCCGCTGCTCGTCTTCCTCGGCTTCACGACCTTCATCGTCTACTCGACGTGGGCCGCCTTCCAGAACGCGCACTACACCGCGGGCCCGTACCTCTCGCCGTTCTACTCGCCCGAGATCTTCGGCGACTCGCCGCATGCGTGGTTCGGGCCGAAGCCGTCGTGGTGGCCGGGCTTCCTCCCGTTCTCGCCCGCGCTCTTGATCCTCCCGTTCCCCGGCCTCTTCCGCTTCACCTGCTACTACTACCGCGGCGCCTACTACAAGGCGTTCTGGGCGGACCCGCCGGCGTGCGCGGTCGGCGAGCTGCGCAAGCACTATCGCGGCGAGCAGAAGCTCCCGCTCATCCTGCAGAACGTCCACCGCTACGCGTTCTACGTCGCACTCCTGTTCATCGTGATGCTGACGTACGACGCGATCCTCGCGCTCCGCTTCCCGACCGCGGGCGGCGGACATGAGTTCGGAATCGGCGTCGGCACGCTCGTCCTGTGGACGAACGTCGTCTTGCTCTCGTGCTACACGCTCGGCTGCCATTCGTTCCGCCACCTCATCGGCGGCGCGCTCGACGTGCTCACCGGCAAGCCGGTTCGCAAGAAGGCGTACGACTGCGCGAGCGCTCTCAACCGCCGTCACATGTTGTGGGCGTGGTGCTCGCTGTTTTCGGTCGGTTTCTCCGACGTCTACATCCGGATGGTGTCGATGGGAGTCTGGCGCGACTGGAGGATCGTCTGATGCCGGCCGCCGAGACGTTCTCGTACGACGTGCTCGTGATCGGCGCGGGCGGCGCGGGACTGCGCGCCGCGATCGAAGCGTCCGCCGCGGGCGTGAAGGTCGGCCTCGTGTGCAAGTCGCTGCTCGGCAAGGCGCACACCGTCATGGCCGAGGGTGGCATGGCCGCCGCGATGGGCAACGTCGACGAGCGCGACAACTGGAAGGTTCACTTCGCCGACACGATGCGCGGTGGCCAGTACCTGAACGACTGGAAGATGGCCGAGCACCACGCGAAGGAAGCGCCCGACCGCGTGAAGGAGCTGGAAGCGTGGGGCGCGGTGTTCGACCGCACGCGCGACGGGCGCATCCTGCAGCGCAACTTCGGCGGCCACCGCTACCCGCGCCTCGCGCACGTCGGCGACCGCACCGGCCTCGAGATGATCCGCACGCTGCAGGACCACGGCATCCACCAAGGGATGACCGTCCACATGGAGACGACGATCGTGCGTCTCCTGCAGGACGGCGGCCGCGTGTCCGGCGCGTTCGCCTACGACCGCGAGCGCGGCCGCTTCTTCGTGTTCGAGGCGAAGGCCGTCGTCCTCGCCACCGGCGGTTTCGGCCGCGCCTACAAGATCACCAGCAACTCGTGGGAGTACACGGGCGACGGCCAGTCGCTCGCCTACTTCGCGGGCGCCGACCTCATCGACATGGAGTTCGTCCAGTTCCATCCGACCGGGATGGTGTGGCCGCCGTCGGTGCGCGGCATCCTCGTCACCGAGGGCGTGCGCGGCGAGGGCGGCGTCCTGCGCAACAAGGACGGCAAGCGGTTCATGTTCGACGACATCCCGGAGAACTACCGCTCGCAGACCGCGAACACCGAGGAGGAAGGCTGGCGCTACACGCAGGGCGACAAGTCCGCGCGCCGCCCGCCCGAGTTGCTCACGCGAGATCACGTCGCGCGGTGCATCAATCGCGAAGTGAAGGCGGGCCGCGGCTCGCCGCACGGCGGCGTCTTCCTCGACATCGCGTGGATCAAGGAGAAGCTCCCGAATTCGGTGGAGCACATCAAGAAGAAGCTTCCGTCGATGTACCACCAGTTCAAGACGCTGGCGAACCTCGACATCACCGTCGAGCCGATGGAGGTCGGGCCGACCACGCACTACGCGATGGGCGGGATCCGCGTGGACGGCGACTCGCAGATGTCGACGGTGCCCGGCCTGTTCGCGGCGGGCGAGTGCGCGGCCGGTCTGCACGGCGCGAACCGCCTCGGCGGCAACTCGCTCTCCGACCTGCTCGTGTTCGGCAAGCGCGCCGGCGAGTTCGCGGCGAAGTTCGCGAAGGAGCACGGCGCGGTGAAGGTCGACGGCGCGCAGGTCGGCGCGATCGAGAAGTGGGCGCTCGCGCCGTTCGAGCGCTCGGGCTCCGCCGAGGGTCCGTACCAGGTGCAGGCCGCGCTGCAGGACGTGATGCAGGCGCAGGTCGGCATCGTGCGCACGCAGTCCGAGCTCGTCGACGCCGCGACGAAGATCCGCGCGCTGAAAGAGCGCGCCGCGAAAGTCGCGGTCTCCGGCAACCGCGAATACAACCCGGGCTGGCACACGGCGCTCGACCTCGACAACCTCCTCATCTGCTCCGAAGCGGTCGCGATCTGCGCCGCTGAGCGCAAGGAGAGCCGCGGCGCGCAGTTCCGCGAGGACTTCCCGGACAAGAGCCCGGAGTGGGGCAAGACGCGCCTCTCCGTGCGTCGCGGCAAGGACGGCGCGATGGAGATGAAGAGAGAGCCGGTGCCCGTGGTGCCGGCCGAACTGCAGGCGGTCATCGAGGAGCAGAAGTGATGGCGCGCGCGACTTTCCGCATCTGGCGAGGCGACAAGAACGGCGGGAAGTTCGCCGACTACACCACCGAAGTCGGCGAGGGCATGGTGGTGCTCGACGCGGTGCACCAGATCCAGGCCGAGAGCGCCCCGGACCTCGCGTGCCGCTGGAACTGCAAGGCCGGCAAGTGCGGCTCGTGCTCGGCCGAGGTGAACGGGGCGCCGAAGCTGATGTGCATGACTCGCCTCGACCAGATCCCGCTCGACCAGCCCGTCATCCTCGAGCCGATGCAGACGTTCCCCTCGGTGAAGGACCTCGTCACCGACGTCTCGTGGAACTACACGACGAAGAAGCGCATTCCGAAATACGCGCCGCGCAAGTCCGACGCGCCCGACGGCACCTGGCGCTACGCGCAGGAAGACGCCGATCGCATCCAGGAGTTCCGGAAGTGCATCGAGTGCTTCCTCTGCCAGGACGTCTGCCACGTCCTGCGTGATCACAACAAGCACGACGAGTTCATCGGCCCGCGCCACTACGTGTTCTCGGCCGCGCTCGAGATGCACCCGCTCGACACGGGTGACCGCATCGACGAGATGAAGCACGACTACGGGATCGGGTACTGCAACATCACCAAGTGCTGCACCAAGGTGTGCCCCGAGCACATCACGATCACCGACAACGCGATCATCCCGCTGAAGGAGCGCGTCGCGGATCGGTTCTACGATCCGCTGAAGATCCTCTGGAGGAAGCTCACCGGGAAGAAGTAGCCGCGGTCGCGCGGCGCCCGCGTCGACTCCCGCGACCCGCCCGCGGCCCTCGACCCGACTGACGCGCCCCGGGCCGAGTCTCGTTCTCGCGACTCGAGTTCGAGTTCGGTCCCGGAAGTCAGGTTGCCTCGCTCACTCCTCCACGTCCGCCGTCGCGAGCGGCCGGTTCAACTGCAGCACGTTCACATCCGGGTCGACGACGACCTTCGTCGCCTTGAAGTCGCATGGGATCGCGACCTCCGCTTCCTGACCCGGACCGAGGCGGATCGACGTGCGCGCGTCGCGGTACTTCGGGTTCTGGCGCGGCACGGAGTCCTTCGGCGCGGTCTCCTTCGCAGCGGCGACCTTCTCGCCCTCGTCGTCGCCGTCCTCCTGCTTCACGTCGCTCGCGAGACGCGGGCCCATCGTCGCGGCGACTTCGACCTCGACCGTACCGGTGCCGACGTTCTTCACCGTCGCGCGGACGACGTCGCCGTCGCGGCGCGCGTTCGTCACCTTGAACTCCGGCGCGACGACCTCGAAGAACCATTGGCGCGTGAACGCGTCGTAGGCCGCCTTGTCTTGCGCGAACTCGCGCAGCGTCGCGACGAGGTCGGGCGGCAGCGCGAAGTCGGGGCCATTGGCGTAGCGGCGGATGAGCTCGCGCAATCCGGCGAGGCAGTTCTCGCGGCCCATGTGGTGCACGAGCATCCACATGACGAAGCCGCCCTTGTCGTACTTCACGTTCTTGTCGCCCGCGTGCGCGTCGCGCACGGTCGCGATCGGCGGTTCGCCGTCGGGGTTGCGACCCTCGGCGTAGCTGTTCTCGATTCGCTTCAGGAACTCCATGCGCGCGAGTTCGCCCTGCTCGTGCTCGAACAGGAGCACGGTGGAGAAGTGCGCCATCCCCTCCGACAGGAAGTCCGCGCCGGGACCGTCGCCCGGCGAGAACAGGTTGCCCCACCATTGATGGGCCGACTCGTGCGCGGTGACGAGGAACGGCAGATCGAGCTCCGGCTTCGTCGCCGTGAGGAAGCCGATCGCCTCCGAGAACGTGATGTTGCTGGCGAACCCCTGCGCGTAGCTCGCGAGAGCGGGGAACTCGGTGACCTTCAGCTCGCGCCACGGGAACGGGCAGAACCACTCGGAGTACCAGCGCCGCGCGGCCTCGAGCGTCCGCACCATCTCGTCGGCGTTGTACTCGTGACCCGGGTGGTACCACAGCGCGACGCCTTCGCCCTTCTTCTCGACCAGCGGACCGGCGACCACGTTCACGAAGTCGATCGGATGATCGGTCTCCCACGTGACGGCGCGCCGCCCGTCGGCGACCGTGTCCGACGTGATCACGCCGACGCCGTTCAGGACGAAGTTCGCCGGCCCCTCGATCGTCGTCTTCACCGGGAACGGTTGGCGCAGGTGCATCCAGTGGGGGACCTGCGTCTTGTAGAAGTCGTCGCGGTAGTCCTTCGGGTCGTTCTTGTTGTCCTTGTCGACGCCGAGGCCCTGCTGCCAGCCGACCATCGGGAAGAACGTCGGCTCGAAGCTGGTCATCACCACGCCCGAAGGCAGCACGAAGACCGACGCGCCGCCGCCGTTCTTCGTCGCGACGGCGGGGAACTCGCCGCGATACGAGAACCCGAGCGTGACCGTGCGGCCGGTCGCGAGGTCCTGCGGTGAGCCGAAAAGGAGAAGGCCGGCGCGGTCTTCGGGCACCGTGGGCGTCCCGTCGAGCGTCCAGCTCACGTCCTGCCATCCGTACCCGGGAGTGATCGCGATCTTCCCCAGCGGCATCTCCGCGACCGTCTCGAGGCGATAGTTTCCCGAGATCGCGTAACCGCGCGTCTCGGGCCACAGCTTGACGGTCATGTCGATGCCCGTGGTCATCGCCGTCGGGGCGCCGGCAAACGTCGACACGTTCTTGCCCCAGTAGTCCTTCCAGTGCTTCTTCGCGGCGTCGCCGGCGAAGCCGTCCTCGATCGCGAGGTGGAGGAACACGCCGGCGACGAACGGCCAGACGAGCCACGGCAGAAGGGTGGCGACCGAACGCACGAGCGCGCGCGGGCGCAGTCGGAGCAGCGTGCGGCTCGGGTCGGGCTCGCGCCGCCGCGAGAAGCGCGCGGCGAGGGCGACGAAGAAGACGCCGACCCCAGTCCACAGCACGCGATTGAGCACGAGCGCCTTGCGGTCGATCTCGAACACGGAGATGTCCGACCAGCGCAGCGAGTCCCAGAGCGTCCAGTTCCACACCCAGCTCATGTGGTCGGTCGCGAGCTGCTGGTACAGAGTCACCGCGATCGCGGCGATGCCGATCGTCCAGGCCGTGAGGCGGTCGCGACAGATCGCGAACGTCGCCATCGCGAACGCGCCGAACAGGAAGAAAGTCGGCAGGAGGATCGCGCCCCAGACGAGCGCGAACGGACCGATCGAGAACGGCACCTTGCCGTCGACGGCGATCGCGAGGAACGCGCCGAGCAAGCTGCCCGCGTACACGAGGAGCGGCACCACCGTGAGCGCGAGCGCCTTGCCGAACAGGAGCGCGAGCGGCGGCACGGGAAGCGCGCCGTGGATCGGGTCGAGCCGGCAGCCCTGCTCGCGGTTCAACGATTCGACCGCGTGGAAGAGGATCAGGAGCGAAGCGAGCACGGCCAGCGTGTTCATCGCGCCGACCGCGACCATTCCCGGAGTCGCCAGGAGCTCGACGTCCAGCGGCGCGTTCGCGAGCGTCGAGTTGCTCACCACCTGGAGCGCGATCAGCGGCACGAAGAGGTACAGCGACGGAGTCTTCAGGAGCGCCCTGGCATCGACGCGTGCGACCTCGCGGATCGCCGTGAACGCCGACGGCAGACGCGACCGCATCTGGAGTCCGGCGAGCGACGCGGTGGCGGCCCGCGCACCGGGCGCGGTCGGCAGCACGCGCGGCGCAGCGGCCGTCGCCGTCGCGAGCGACGGGCCGCGACGCGAGCCGCGCAGCGTGCGGCCGTAGCGCGCCGCCGTGTAGCCGACTCCGAGTAACCCGAGTGCGCAGAACCCGAGTCGGCTCAGGACGAAGAGCGGGTCGAACGGAACGCGCGTCGTGTTGTAGAAGTCGACGCCGCGGTCGACGCTGACCCAGGTCTCCTGCATCCAGCGCAGGCCGGACGGGTCGACCGCGCCGAGCAACCGGTTCATCGACGTCGACAGCCACGACGGCGACCATTCCCACAGCGGGATCAAGACGGCGGTGATCGCGACCGGCAGCAGGTAGACGAGCACCGGGTTCTTCGTGCGCGTGCCGAGCGTGAACGCGACGCCGGTCACGAACAGGAGCGGCGGCAACCCGAACGCGAGCGCGGGGCGCAGGTAGTTCCACAGGTCGAACGGACCGCGGATCTCGATCGCCTCCGAGTTCGGCACCGCGTGGTTGAAGAACGCGGTCGAGAGCACGCTCACGAGCAGGAGGAGCACTCCGACCAGGAAGCCGGCGCCGTACTTGCCGATCACGTACTCGGCCGGTCGCAGCGGCGTCGCGTGCAGGATCTCGCCGACCTTGTGCTCGTCGTCGCGGTGGATCGCGAGCCCGGCGATGCCGGCCATCACGAACGTCAGCACGATGAACACGAGGCTCGCGACGTACTTCGCCTGCGCGAACTCCGAGGTGATGAACGACTTCTTGCCGCCGACGCTCGTGTCGCCCGCCGAGACGGTGAGGTGCCCGGACGACAGTCCCCAGCCGACGAACAGGAAGATCGCGACCATGAACCAGAACGCCGGGCGGCAGAGCGTGCGCTTCAGCTCGAGCCGGGCGACTTCGCGGATCCGAGCGGTGCTCACCGGGCGACCCCCGCGGTCGCGCCGGCGACGGGGGCCGAACTCTCGCCCTCGTGCATCAGCACGAAGTACGCGTCTTCGAGCGTCGGTTCGGCCGGCTCGAACCCGGCGGGCGGCGCGACTCCGGCGGCGTGGACGCGCACGCGGTTCTTGCCTTCGACGAGAACCGCCTGCGTCACGACGTGCCGCTCCGCGATCTCGGGGAGCTGATCGGACGCGACGCTGCCCTCGAACAGCGCGCCCGCGAGGCGAGACTTCGCTTTGCTCGGCGAGGTGTCCGCGACGATCCGCCCCGAGCGGATGATCGCAAAGCGCGGGCAGAGGACGGCGACGTCTTCGACGATGTGCGTCGAGAGCAGCACGATGCGGTCGGTCGCGAGCTCGGCGAGCAGGCGGTAGAAGCGCAAACGTTCCCCCGGGTCGAGGCCCGCCGTCGGCTCGTCGACGATGATCAGGCGCGGGTCGCCCGCGATCGCCTGCGCGATGCCGAGCCGCTGCCGCATGCCGCCGGAGTACCCCTTCACCTTGCGGTCGGCCGCGTCCTCGAGCCCGACGCGCCCGAGCAGCTCGCGCGCGAGCGCCTTCGTCCCGCTCGGGCCCGTGACACCCTTCAGGACCAGGAGGTGCGCGAGCATCTGCGCGCCGGTGAGGTGCGGGTAGAACCCGAAGTCCTGCGGCAGGTATCCGAGCCGCGCGTGCGCGCGTTCGGGATGAGCGACGAGATCCTCGCCGTCGAGCGTGACCTGGCCGGCGGTCGGCTCGAGCAGTCCGGCGACGATCTTCATCAGCGTGCTCTTGCCGGCGCCGTTCTGGCCGAGCAGGCCGAACATGCCGACGCCGACTTCGAGCGAGACGCCTTGCAGAGCGGCGACGGGGCCGGGGTAGACCTTCACGAGGTCACGGATCGCGAGCATGGGGGCTCCAGCGGACGGATCGGGTCGCGCGGGGAACGGAGGCAGGATGCCCCGGGTTCCGAGCGATGGAGGGCGGGGCGCGGGACTCGGGACTCGAGATCGGGACGCGGGCTCGGACCCGGGCGTGAGAACTCCGGGGCGCGGACTCAGGTCGCGGCTCTACGCTGGACGCCGCATGAACCCGGAGCACACCGCCGCCGACGATGCCGCGCTCGACGCCGAGACCGAAGCGGCGACCGGCACCTGGCCGACCGTCCTGCTGCTCGGCGCGGCGTTGCTCGCGATCGCCCTGTGCAACACGCCGGCGAAGGGCTGGTACGACGCGCTCCTCGAGGTCCCGTTCGCGGTGCGGCTCGGGGCGGCCGAGCTGGCGAAGCCGCTCCTGCTCTGGATCAACGACGGGCTGATGGCGGTGTTCTTCCTCCTGGTCGGCCTCGAGCTGAAGCGGGAGCTCCTGCTCGGTCGGCTCAAAGACCGCCGCGCGGCGCTGCTGCCGGTCCTCGCGGCGCTCGGTGGGATGGCCGTGCCCGCGCTGGTCTACTTCGCCGTGAATCGGGGCGACGCGGTCGCGCTGCGCGGGGCGGCGATCCCGTGCGCCACCGACATCGCGTTTGCGCTCGGCATCCTCAAGATGGTGGGGCCGCGGGTGCCGTCCGCGGTGCGGGTGCAGCTGACGGCGATCGCCGTGCTCGACGACCTCGGGTCGATCGCGATCATCGCGGTGTTCTACACCGCCGAGCTGTCGGTCGCGGCGCTCGCCGTGGCCGGCGTCGCGATCGCCGCCTTGTTCGCCCTCAACCGGTGCGGCATCGCGCGCACCGGGGCCTACCTCGCGATCGGGGTCGTGCTGTGGATCGCGGTGCTGAAGTCGGGCGTCCACGCGACGCTCGCCGGCGTGGTGCTCGCGCTGTTCGTACCGCTCCGCGCCGGCGCGGACGGCGCGCCGTCGCCCGCGCGCGAGCTCGAGCATCGGCTGATGCCGTGGGTGTCGTTGCTGGTGGTGCCGGTGTTCGCGTTCGCGAACTCCGGGTTGCCGTTCGCCGACCTCGGCGTCGCGGCGCTGTTCGAGCCGGTGTCGCTCGGGATCTGGCTCGGGCTCCTCGTCGGCAAGCCGGTCGGCATCGTCGGCGCGATCGCGCTCGCTTGCCGCGCCGGGCTCGCCGTGCTCCCAGAAGGGATGCGCGCGCGGCACCTGCTCGGACTCGGGCTGCTCGCGGCGATCGGCTTCACGATGAGCCTGTTCATCGGCACGCTCGCGTTCGAGACTTCGGAGCAGACCCGCGCCGTGCGGCTCGGCGTGCTCGCCGCTTCACTGGTGGCCGGGACCGCCGGCTTCTTCACGCTGCGCGGCCGCACCGAGTCGAGCTGACACCTGCTCGTCCGAGGCCCGATTCACCAGCCCGGGGCCGAGCCCCGTTCCCGATCCCGAGGGCCCGCGGCCGGCGCCCCGCGCCTCGCGGGCCCGGATGTGCCCCCCCGTCACATCAAGTCGTCCTGGTTCAGCAGGTTCATCCCGTGGCGCACGAGCGCCTGCGACGCCGCCTCCGGCTGCTCGACGTTCACCGCGAGCGCCGGGCGTCCGTCGGTGCCGGCGAACAGTGCGTACGCGTAGTTGATGTTCAACTCCGCGCGCAGGAGCGACGTCAGCACCTTGCGGATGCCGCCGTCCGGGACGAGCACGCCGAGGAGGTCTGCATCGAGCACGCCGTAGCCGGCGTTGATCAGGACCTCCTTCGCGAGCGTCGGCTGGTCGACGATCAAGCGCACGACCGCGTGGTCGATCGAGTCCATGATCGTGAGCCCGCACACCTTGATGTTCGCGGACTCGAGCGAGCGCTCGACGCCGAGCAGCGAGCCGAGCAGGTTCGGCAGGAACACCGAGAGCTGACGGATCCGGTTCGATTCCTGATCGTGCGCCGTGTCGACCATCGATTCCCCCGTTCGCCGCGAGTGCTCAGGGCTGGACGGTGCCTTCGAGACCGCGCGAGAACGACACGCCGGCGACCGCGCCGGGGTCGAAGCCGATCCATTGAACGTCGAACACGACGCCCGCCGGGGACGGCACGCTCGGGATCGCGGCGGGGATCGTCAGAGCACCGGAGCCGTTCACGGTGAGCGGCGCGATCGCGTACGGACCGGAGAGGTCGACGAGCAGCGTGCCGCCGTGCGTCGGGAACGACGCGCGCGCGAAGCCGAGCACGAGCAGGCCGGAGCCGCTCGCGAGGCAGTTCGACAGATTGAGCGCGAAGCCCGCGTTGCCGACCTTCGGCACCGAGTTGGCGCCGACCTGCGGCACGAGGCCGCCGGTGCCGGCGAGGCCCGCGCCGTAGTACACGATGCCGTGCGGCGGCCGGTTCTGCGCCTCGACGACCGCGGCGGCCGCGTTCACCTTGCCGTAGCCGTACTTGTTGGAGTGGCCGTTGCCGTCGTAGGCGCCGCCCGCGACGTCGATCTTGTCGGCGGTGTCCTCGAGCACGTCCTTCACTTCGTCCCACGACAGGTACGGGTTCGCCGACATCACGAGCGCGGCCGTGCCGCACGCGAGCGGCGACGCGGACGACGTGCCGCCGAAGGCGTCGGTGTAGTCGCCGCTCGAGTAGCCGATGCTGCCGAGCCGGTCGGTGGTCACCGTGCCGGTGGTGACGCCGCCGTTCGACGGCGCGCAAATGTCCGTGGCGACGCCGGTGTTGCTGTAGCTCGCGAGCAGGTTCTGGTCGGTCGACGCCGAGACGCCGACGACCTTCGCGTAGGACGCGTAGCCGTTCTGGTCGATGCTCGCGCTCTCGTTGCCCGCGGCGAAGAAAATCAGCGTGCCGAGCCCGTTCCTGCCGTTCGCCGCGCAGTCGTCGATCGCCGCGCGCGTCGAGGCGGGCAGCGACGCGGCGCCGCCCGGACCCCACGAGTTGTTCACCACCGCGGCGCCGTGAGAGCGCGCGAAGTTGAACGCGTCGGCCTCGTCCTGGACCGTCGGCTGCACGAGGATGAACTCGGAGAGGAAGCGGATCGGCATCAGCTTGCACTTCTGCGCGATGCCGGTGGTCCCGATGCCGTTGTTGCCGGGACCGCCGGCGATCCCGTGCACGGACGTGGAGTGGTTCTCGGTGAACAGACCGAACAGGTAGTCGGTCGCCACCGGGTTGTTGTCGTTGTCGAGCACGTCGATGCCCTGCACCAACTGCGGAGCGAGGTCGGGGTGCGTGAGCTCCACGCCGGTGTCGACGATCGCGATGATGAGGTTGGGGTCGCCGCGCGTGACGTCCCACGCCGCGCTCGCGTCGACGTCGGCGTCGACGACCGCGCCGCCCTGGCCGGTCGACTCGAGGTGCCACTGCGTCGAGTACAGGGGGTCGTTCGTCGTCGCGTACGGCACGCGGACGATCGAAAAGTCGGGGATCGCGAACTCGGCCAGGCCGCTCTCGAACAGGCGACGCGTGACCTCGAACGCGTCGAGCGACTTGCCGTGCGGCATGCGGTACACGACGCCTTTGTTCACCGCGTAGTCGATCGTGCCGGAGCGCACGAGGTCGTTCGCGCTCTCGAGCGCCGCGACCGTCGCGGCATCCACGTCCGGTGCGAAGCGCACGAGGATCTCGTCGGTGACGAAGTAGGGCTCGACCCCGGCGAGGAAGCGCGGGCCGGCGGCGAGGACCGAAGGATCGGCGCCGATCTCGCGCGCCGCCGCCATCGCCTGGGCGGCGCTCGTCCCGTGCGCGAGGCGCACCTGGAAGACGTGGCCCGGAACGTAACCGAACGACGAGAGCGCGGCGCGGTCGACCACTTGCGAGCGCGCGACGACCTCTTTTGCCGCCGCGGGCGAGACACCGGAATCGAACAGCACGCCGAGCGTCGTCGCGTCGATCGTCACTGCGATGGGCTCGTCGCCGTTCCAGAACCACTCGTCGGCCGCGTGGACCGACCGCGCGAGAAGAAGGGATGCGAACGGCAGGAGGAACGCGATCGAGGCGCGCATGCGGTGGGCTCCGTCTTGGGGAGGCGCGGAGCTTACCAATTCCGTGCGCGTGGTCGCGGCGCGGCGGCGGGCCCGGCGATGGTCCCGAGGGAGCGGAAGAACTTTCCGGTGCGCTCTCGCCGCGCGAACGCATTTCCCGGCGGCTCGCGCGACGCGCGGATCGGACGCGCGCTCAATCGTCGCAACGAGCGCGGCTTGCGCGAAGCGGGTCCCGCTCGGCGCCGCCGGCACATCGTTCGCCCTCGCGCGACGTCACCTTTCGAAGGAGACAGGACCAATGCGCATTCTCGTCACGGGCGGAGCGGGCTTCGTCGGTTCCCACTTGGTCGACGCGCTGATCGCGCGCGGCCACACGGTTCGCATCTACGACGTGCTCGATCGCCAAGTCCACCCGGGCGGCCGCGTGCCGTCGTGGGTCCCCGAGTCGGTCGAGTTCATCCACGGCGACGTCTGCGATCGCCCGCGTCTGAAGGACGCGATCGACGGCATGGACGTGATCTTCCACGAGGCCGCGCTCGTGGGCGTCGGGCAGTCGATGTACCAGATCCGGCGCTACGTCGAGGGCAACTCGCTCGGCGGTGCGACGCTGCTGGACATCCTCGCCAACGAGAAGCACTCGGTGAAGAAGCTGATCGTCGCGTCGTCGATGTCGATCTACGGCGAGGGCGCCTACGAGTGCTCGGCGTGCGGCGACGTCGCGCCCGACCTGCGCGGCAAACAGCAGATGGCGGCGCACCAGTGGGAGCTGAAGTGTCCGAACTGCGCGCGCATCGTCGCGCCGATCGCGACGCCGGAGTCGAAGCCGCTCTCGCCGACGTCGATCTACGCGGTGACGAAGCGCGACCACGAGGAGATGTTCCTCTCGTTCGGCCGCGCCTACGGCCTGCCGACGGTCGCACTGCGGTACTTCAACATCTACGGTTCGCGGCAGCAGCTCTCGAACCCGTACACCGGCGTGCTCGCCATCTTCTCGGGCCGCCTGCTCACCAACAACGCGCCGGTCGTCTACGAGGACGGCAAGCAGACCCGTGACTTCGTTCATGTGTCCGACGTGGTGCAGGCCAACCTGCTCGCGCTCGAGAAGTCGTCCGGCGACTACGAGGCGTTCAACGTCGGCACCGGCCGCGCGGTCTCGATCCTCGAGATCAACGACCGCCTGCAGAGCACGCTCGGCGTGTCGATCGCGCCCGACGTGCGCCGCCAGTTCCGCGAGGGCGACATCCGTCACTGCGCCGCGGACATCCGGAAGATCACCGAGAAGCTCGGCTACCGGCCGAAGGTGACTCTCGAGAGCGGGATGGAAGAGCTCGTCGAGTGGGTGAAGAACCAGAGCGCAAACGACACCTTCGACAAGGCGGCGAAGGAGTTGGCGTCCCACGGGCTCGTGAGCTGAAGCGCGGAACGAATCGGAGAACGAAGATGAGCGGAACGAAGTCGGCGAACGGTGCGGGCAAGTTCGAGTACGGGCCGGAGTACTACGAGAACAAGGAGCACTTCGGCGGTCACTCGGCCTACTCGCGCGACGAGGTGGTGTGGGTGAATCACTTCCAGTCGCTCGCGCGCAATCTCGTCGCCGACTTCGCGCCGCGGCGCACGCTCGACGTCGGGTGCGCGAAGGGCTTCCTCGTGGAGCGCCTCCGCGACCTCGGCGTCGAGGCGTTCGGCATCGACGGCTCCGAGTACGCGATCTCGCAGGTGCGCGAGGACATCAAGCCGTTCTGCAAGGTCGCCGACGCAACGAAGGAGATCCCGACCGAGTTCGGCGCGCGCTTCGACCTCGTCACCTGCATCGAGGTGGCGGAGCACCTCGAGGAGAAGGACGCGGCCGCGTTCATCGCGAGCCTCTGCCGGCTCGGCGACGAGATCGTCTTCTCGTCCACGCCGACGGACTTCGACGAGCCGAGCCACCTGAACGTGCGGCCGCCGGAGTATTGGCTCGACCTCTTCGCGAAGAACGGGTTCTTCCCGAACCTGCGCTTCGAATCGAACCGCGTGACGCCGTGGGCGATCCACTTCCGCCGGCTCGACGGGAAGATGAAGGTCGCGGTCTTCAACCGCGAGAAGGCCGACTGGGCGGTCGTGCGCCTGCGGCTGCTCGACCCGCTCCGTGAGCTCGAGCGGCAGGGACGGGCGCAGATCTCGTTCGTGTGCGGCTTCGACGAAACGGTCGACGTCGAGGCGCTGCTCGACTCCGACTTGTTCGTCATCGGCCGCGAGTTCGCGGAGGACCAGCTCGTTCGCGACGTCGTGGCCGCCGCGCGAGCGGTCGGGAAGATCGTCGTGTGGGAGATCGACGACTTCCTGTTCGAAGTGCCGCGCTCGAACCCGGTGTGGTCTCACAGCATGCGCATCGCGCCGGACATGGAGCGCATGATTCGTGAAGCCGACTTCATCACCTGCTCGACGCGGCCGCTCGCGGACGGCCTCGCGCGCCACGAGCAACAGGCCGCGGGCAAGTG
>CAZOLL010000030.1:10822-17084 GCA_964580365.1 uncultured Phycisphaeraceae bacterium | reverse complement strand
GGAGCACCGAACCGCGCCGGGACATCCCGCGCAACCTCGTGAGGAGATCCATGAACGATCGCTCCATCCGCCGCGCCGCCACGCGCGTCATCGCCACGCTCACCGCCGCGTTCCTCGTGACCGCGACGGTTTTCGCCGCCCCCGGCCCGGGTGACGACGTCGTCGGGAAGAAGAAGGTGGTCGAGATCAAGATCACCGGCAACGCCTCGGAGGACCCGACGCAGCGGAACCCGTTCGGCCCGTCTGCGCGGAACTTCCGCAACCGGCTCCTCTGGCTGCGCCAGATCGCGGCCGATCCCGCCGTCGCCGGCGTGCGACTCGAGCTTCGCGGCGCCCCGGATTGGGTGCACTCGCTCGAGCTCGTGAACGAGCTGCGCAAGGTGAAGGCCGCGGGCAAGAAGATCTTCTGCTATTCGGAGACGCTCGATCAGCGTTCGCTGATGTTCGCCTCGCTCGCCGATCACCTGGCGCTCCCCGTGTCCGGCGCGCTCGCGCTGGAGGGACTCACGATCGAGTCGATGTACCTGAAAGACGTCCTCGCGATGCTGGACGTGAAGGTGCACGTCCTCCACATCGGCAACTACAAGACGGCCTACGAAGAGCTCGCGGCCGACGGCATGTCGAAGGAGCAGCGCGAGGTGCTCGGGCACCTGCTCGACGAGTACTACCAGCAGATGGTCACCACCATCGCGGAGAACCGGCGCATCGATCGCGCGCGCGTCGACGCCGCGTTCGACAAGTTGTTCGTCGAGCCGGAAGACGCCGCGGCGCTCGGCCTCATCGACGCCGTCGAGTTCGAGGACCAGTTCGAGACCGCGTGCGAGACGGCGCTCGGCGGCCCGATCGCGCTCGACACGAGCTACGGGGATCAGAGCAAGGAAGACCTCGAGAAGATGCTCGACAGTCCCTTCGCGCTGTTCTCGATGCTGCCGAAGCTCCTGAAGCCCGAGCAGCCGAAGCTCCCCGACGAGCCGCGCATCGCGATCGTCTACGCGACCGGTGCGATCGAGAGCGGCAAGAGCCAGCGCGGCTTCGACGGGAGTGTTTCGTCGATGGGCAGCGAGACGATCGTCGAGGCGCTCGACAAGGCGCGCGACGACGACTTCGTGAAGGCCGTGATCCTGCGCGTCAACAGCCCGGGCGGTTCCGCGCTCGCGAGCGACATGATCAACCGCGCGGTCGTTCGCTGCCGCGAGAAGAAGCCGGTCATCTCGTCGATGGGCTGGGTCGCCGCTTCGGGCGGCTACTGGATCTCGATGAACTGCGACCGGATCATCGCGCAGCCGAGCACGATCACCGGGTCGATCGGCGTGGTCGGGATGCTCCCCGACCTCTCCGCGACGCTGAAGCGCTTCGGCGTGAAGATCGAAACCGTCACGCGCGGCCCGCACGGTGAAGACCTCGCCATGATGAAGAGCGGACCGAGCGACTTCCTCAAGAAGACGATCACGACGTCGATGCAGCGCGTCTACGAGCGCTTCATCGCGAAGGCCTCCGAGGGCCGGCACATGGATCCGAAGCAGCTCGAACCGCTCGCGCGCGGCCGCGTGTGGACCGGTCGCCAGGCGCTCGACCTGAACCTCGTCGATCAGCTCGGCGGTCTCGACGACGCGATCGCGCTCGCTTGCCAGCTCGGCGGCGGGCTCGACCCGGCGAAGACGAACGTGCAGGAGCTGCCGGTGGCGCCCAACTTCCTCGACTCGCTCGAGGAGCAGTTCGGCGACATGGTCACGGCCGGCGTGCGCGGCAACGCTGCGAACCTCGCGCTCGCTTCGCTCGGACTCGAGCGCTGGGCGGGCACGGTCCGCGCGATCCTCGGCAGCAAGGGTCCGCTCGACCCGTCGAACGTGCAGTGCGTGCTGCCGTTCGTCGTCGACGTTCGCTGAAGAAACTCAGAGGCAGACCGGCGATCACCGTCGCGGGGCCGACTTACGGCCCGGTGACGGTGATCGTGTTCGTGAGGGAGTAGATGCCGGGCGCGATGTTGACGAGCGCCTGGATGTAGATCGAGACGCCGGTCGGGAAGCCGGCGGGCCACGCGCCGGTGAGGTCGCGCTCCGCGTTCGCGTCGAGCGCGGTGCCGATCACGAAGTGGGGGTAGGGGACCAGGACGGACTGGAACATCGGCGCGTTGATCTGCGACGCGCCCATCACGATGAAGCACGCCGCGTTCGACTGGAAGCTCTGGTGCACTCGCAGCACCGCGGGCAGGCCGGGCGACGGGAAGCCGAAGCCTGCGAGGTGCGGCCACTCATAGAGGGAGGAGTCGCTCCACGGGCTCGGAGTGTCGAGGTCGATGTCGTACACCGCGCCCTTCACGGCCGGGTCGTCGTCGACGTACGGGCCGCCCGGCGCGGCGATCAGCGCGCGGCCGTCGTTGAGCGCGAGCGCGGTCCCGAAGCCGTCGTTCACCGTCTGGTCCGGCGCCATGTGTTCCTTCACGAACGTCCACGTTCCGGCGACGCGCTCGAACTCGAACGTCGAGAAGCCGAAACTCGGCGGACCGAAGGACCAGCCGCGCGGGGTGATGAGCGCGCGATCTCCGGACAACGCCATCTTCGAGCCGAACCCGAACTTCACGCCGCCGGTCGGGTTCGAGATCACTCCGTCCAGTGTGAACGAGTCATCGGAGGCCAATCCCGGCGTGCCGGCGTCGTTCCACGTGAACGAGTACACCTTGCCGAGACCGAGGCCATCAGCGCTCACGCCCGCGACGAGCATGCGCACGCCGCTCACCTCGATCGTGTCGCCCATCACGTTGCCCGATGCCATCGGCGCTTCGATCTGCCCGAGCGCGTTCCACGTGTCGTCCAGCGGGTTCGCGGGCGTGCCGTTGTCGCCGCGGCCGAAGCGGAACACGCCGCCGATCGCGCCGCTCGTGTCGGTCGGGTCGCCGACGAGCGCCGTCGTGCCGCCGTCGATGAGCTTCACCGCGCGGCCGTAGCGCGACGAGACACCGCTCGTCGGATTGACGAACGTCGCCTGCAGCGACCACGTGTCGTCGAGACGGTTCGCCGGAGTGCCCGCGTCGTTGCGCACGAACAAGTACGCCTTGCCCGCGACGGTCTGCGGCCAGTCGACGCCCGGAGCACCGACGAGAATCGTGTCGCCGGAGCACGAGACGCACGAGCCGAACCAGTCCTCCAGCGCAGGCGCCGGCGCTTCGAGGCGGGCGACCTGACTCCACGTGTCGTCGAGGGGATTGCCCGGAGTGCCAGGGTCGACTCGTTCGAAGACGTAGGCCGCGCCCGAAACCGGGCCGGGCCCGAACGGATCGTAGAACGGATGGCTCGGCGAGCCGACGACCAGCGTTCCGCCCGAAGCGGCGAGCGCACGGCCGAACGCCTTCTCGGTCGCGGCGTCCGACGCCGTGATCGACGCGGTCTCGGTCCACACGACGCCGGACGGCTGGAAGATCTTCACCGCGCCGCTGCGGTCGGCGGAATCCTGGCCGACGTAGATCACGTCGCTTGCCGTCACGACCGAGACGCCGAAGAAGTGGTCGTATCCCCCGGGCGACGTCTGGATCTTCTGCACCACGCACTGCGCGGCGGCGACGTTCTGGAGGAAGAGGGAGGACGCGGCGAGCGCGATCACGGTCGGGATGCGCATGACGGCTCCGTCCGGGGTGCAGAGGTTCTACCGCACGCACCGTCGCGGCACCAAGTGCGTGGGCCGAGCGGCGTGAACCGGACTCAGCCGAGTTCGAGCTGCCGCTTCGCGTCGACGACGTCGCGATTGATGCGCTCGATCACGCGCTCGAGTTTCTCGCCGAACTCGCGCTTCCCCTTCACCGCCTTCTTCAGCTGGCGCAGCACCTGCACCGTGAGACGGAAGACGCGCACGAGGTCGCCGAGCGAGGCGTTCGTGTAGTCGGCGAGCTGCTCGAACGACGCGCCGCCCGCGAACGCCTGCACGACGGCGCCGATGTCGAAGTTCGGCAGCCGCGTCACGGGCCCGATGCCGCGCTCGGTTTCCACCTCGACGAGCCGGCCGACGCATCGCTCCACGTCGTCCGCGTGCTCGCCGAGCACGCGGCGATCGAGCCGGCGGAACAGGTCGCCCCGGCGTTCCTCGAACACGAGCGACGCGATGACGATCGCCGTTTGCGTCTCGTCCAGCCAGTCGAGCAGGCCGGAGAAGAACAGCTCGGTGACGGGCAGCTCGAAGCCGTTGATCAGCGCGGCGATCGCGCCCTTCGGCGTGATGTCGCGCTCGCCGGCGATGTACTCGAACTGCCGCAGGAGTCCGAGCCGCGCCTCGATCGCCTCGACTTGCTTCGCGCGGTTCTTCTCCTGTTTCTTCCGCGGCATCCGCCGCCACTGGAAGTTGTTGAACGACTGCTCCCACGCTTCGAAGATCCGCGGGCCGAGGATGCGGTGCAGGTTGATGAGCGTCGAGTACGAGAGGTTGAAGCGGCTCTTGATCGGCTCGATCTGTCCGAACAGCACGCGCTCCACGTCGTCGGGCGTCACGCGCGGGTCGTCGATCACGCTGTAGACGAGCCCCTCGGTGTCGATCCCCTGGCGGCCCGCGCGGCCGGCCATCTGGTGGTACTCGCGCGACTTGATCCGATCGAACCCGACGCCGTCGAACTTGCGGAGCGACGCGAACGCGACGGCGCGCGCCGGCATGTTGATCCCGAGCGCGAACGTCTCGGTCGTGAACAGGAGTCGCAGGAGACCGGAGGTGAACAGGCGCTCGACGAGCTCCTTGTGCAGAGGCAGCAAGCCGGCGTGGTGGTAGCCGATGCCGCACATCGCGAGGTCGCGCAGCTCCTCGAGCGTGGGGTCCACCTTCATCTGGAACGTCGCGCGGATCTCCTCGAACAACGTCGCGATGCGCTCCTGAGCCGGCGTGTCGAGCATGCGGCGCTTCACGTTCGCGCGCGCGCGCCGCTCGCACTCCTTGCGGCTGAAGCAGAAGAAGAGGACCGGCAGGTTCTGGTCGCGCTCGAGCAGGTCGATGACGTCGTGCTTCGGGCCTCGGCCTCGACCGCGCGCGACGCGCGGGAAGCGCCGCACCTTCTCGGCGCGGACCGCGCCGTGGCCGGGGAAGAACAGGTAGTGCCGCAGCGGCACGGGACGCTCGAGGTGTCGGATGACGTCGAGCGGCGCGTTCCGCGCCTGTTCGATCCACTCGCCGAACTCGGAGAGGTTCGACACCGTCGCCGAGAGGCAGATGAAGCGGATCTGCGCGGGCGCGAAGATGATCGACTCTTCCCACACGGTGCCTCGCTCGAGGTCGTCCATGTAGTGAATCTCGTCGAACACGACGTATTCCACGTCCGCGAGCTCGTCGGGGTTCTCGAAGATCGTGTTGCGGAAGATCTCCGTCGTCATCACGAGCAACGGCGCGCTCGGGTTCAGCGTGACGTCGCCGGTCATGATCCCGACGGTCTGGTTCGCGACGGCCTTGAAGTCGCGGTACTTCTGGTTCGAGAGCGCCTTGATCGGCGCGGTGTAGATCGCGCGGCGCCCGCGCTTCAGCGTCTCCTCGATCGCGTACTCCGCGACGAGCGTCTTCCCCGCTCCGGTCGGCGCGGAGAGCAGCACGTTCTTGCCCGCTTCGATCGCGGCGAGAGCGCGCTCTTGGAACGGATTGAGGATGAGGTCGCGGAACCGGCGTCCGGTCGAGGGAGGTGTCGGAGAGGAGGCGCCGTGGGGCTTGGTCAAGGCAGAGCCGGGCGCATTATCGAGCGCGCGCGCATGGATTCAAGGCGGCGCCATTTGACGCTTCCGGAGGCTGCACACCGCTGATACTGTCGCTCCCCGCTGCTCACGCGATCGGCCGGCTCGCTCCCATTCGCGCGC
Source organism: uncultured Phycisphaeraceae bacterium (assembly GCA_964580365.1). GTDB lineage: Bacteria > Planctomycetota > B15-G4 > B15-G4 > JADJEK01 > CAZBOK01. Next base: position 11,271 of record CAZOLL010000030.1, on the reverse strand, counting down.
ATTCGCGAGGGCGGGCGCGGTTCGGCGCGTTGCGAGTCGCCTCAACCTTCGATAACTCAGAACCACGGGGTCAGAACGCAATGGAAAAGAACACGGGCGGGTACATGGAGCGAGTGGGTCGTCGTCTCAGCATGGTGAAGGTGGTCGTCGACCTCCTCAACCACGAGCTCGACGTCGCGAAGAACGAGCGCACCTGCAACTTCGACAAGGAGCGCCTCGCCGCCACCGTCAACACGCTCGAGCTGTTCGTCGAGGATCTCGACCAGTTCCTCCGCACGCCGGGCGGCAGCGACGACAGCAAGAAGGTCGTCGAAACGCCGCGCGCGACGGTCTCGCGCCTGAGCTGAACCCGGTCGAAACCATTCCGCCGCGGCGAGCGCAGACCTGCGCGCGTCGCGGCGGTTGACCAGGTCCCCGCTCCCTCGAATGCCGCGCGCCGCGCGCCGCGC
>CAZOLL010000030.1:0-10812 GCA_964580365.1 uncultured Phycisphaeraceae bacterium | reverse complement strand
CACGAAGCCGATCGCCGCCGTCGCCTCGCGACCGTGGGTGCTGCCGGCCGTGCGCGCGATCGCCGGCGCGCTGGTGCTCGCGGTCGCCGCCCTGGTCGCGACCCAGCTCTCGCGCGTCGCGCAGGCGAGCGATCGCTTCGTGATGTTCCCGTCGGCGGTGACGGAGGAGATCCCGCCGCGCGCGCTGCCGGCCGACGTCACCGACGCGATCATCGCGGACCTCGCCCACTCGCCCGGGCTCTCGCTGTTCGACGATCGTTTCGCCGAGAAACTGCGCGCGCAACTCCGCGATGCGTCGCCGTGGGTGCTCGACGTCACGCGCATCGAGCGCATCTTCCCGAATCGTGCGCGCGTGGACCTGCTGCTGCGCACGCCGCTCGTCTCGATCGAGTCGCGCGACACGCGACTCGTGCTCGACGCCGAGTGCCGCGTGCTGCGCATCGAGCCGCTCGTCGGACGACTGAGCTTCGATGCGCCGGTCCTGCGCATCAAAGGTCTCACCGGCCCGATCGAACCCGGTCCCGACCAGACGCTCGCGCATCTGCCCGACGTGCGCGCCGCGGTGCTCGTCGCGGAGGAGTTCCGCGCGCTGCCGGAGCACGAGAAGGCTCAGTTGTTCGCGATCCAGCCCGTCGCGCTCGACGTCAGCCGCGAACGCAACGGCGAACGCGTCGAGGACGGGCAGGTCTGGATCGAGACCGCGAACGGCGTCAGAGTCTTCTGGGGCCGCGCGCAGGAGTGGCGCGACAAGAACGACTCCGCCCGCGGCCTGACCGAGGTCCATCCGCTGTTGAAGGTGCGCAACCTCGCGCGGGTGCTGCAGGTGTATCCGGGCCTCGTCGGCCTCGAAGAAGTGAAGCTCGAGCTCGACCGACCGTTCTTCCGGCCCTACGGCGGCGCGCGCGTCCCACTGCTCGAGTCGGACCCGCGCCTGCGCGGCGCCTCGAAGTGAGCGCGTCGTTCGCGCTCGCTCCTTGACAACTCCCGTCTGGACCGTAAGTTCACGCGTTTCGCGCCCGGAGGCGGTTCGCCCCGCGTGCGAAGCACGGAGACCGATTCGATGGCGACTTTCATGGCGAAGCCCGGCGAGGTCCGGCAGCGCTGGCTCCTCGTGGACGCCACCGACCAGGTGCTCGGCCGCCTCGCGACGAAGATCGCGATGGCGCTGATGGGCAAGCACCGTCCGACCTACACGCCGCACGTCGACACCGGCGACTTCGTCGTCGTCACCAACGCGTCGAAGGTGCGCGTGTCGCCGCCGAACCGCGTGCGCAACCGCAAGATCACGTACCACACGATGGTTCTCGGCGGGCTCGTGAGCGAGCCGCTCGAGGACGTCTTCGCGAAGGATCCGGAGCGCGTCGTCACGCTCGCCGTGCGCCGCATGCTCCCGCGAAACAAGCTCGCGCGGAAGTGGCTGTCCAAGCTGAAGGTCTACGCCGGCGCCGAGCACCCGCATTCCGCGCAGCAGCCCGAGCCGTTCCCGGGCCTCACCGCGAAGTCGTGATCGACGGCGATCGTCCCAGACGAGACCGCCAGACGAAGCCGGAAGAACCCGGCAGAACTCGAGAACTCGAGAACTCGAAGGAGCAGACGAAGTGAGCGAGACCACCGAGACCGCGCGCGTCGCCAGGACCGCCGACGGATACATCTGGGGGACCGGACGCCGCAAGAAGTCGGTCGCGCGCGTGCGCGTGAAGGGCGGCACGGGCCGCATCACGATCAACGAGCGCGAGCTCAACGAGTTCTTCCCGACCGAGAACACGCAGCTCTCGGTCACCGGCCCGCTGCTCGTGACGAACACGCGCGACAAGTACGACGTCGCCGTCACGGTCAAGGGCGGCGGTCCGACCGGCCAGGCCGGCGCCGTCGCGCTCGGCATCGGCCGCGCGCTCAAGGCCCTCGAGCCCGCTCTCGAGCCGACGCTCCGCGAAGCCGGGTACCTGACGCGCGACAGCCGCATGAAGGAGCGCAAGAAGTACGGTCTCCGCGGCGCTCGCCGCGCGTTCCAGTTCTCGAAGCGCTGATCCCGCGCTCGCGAGCGCACCCTCAACAGAAGACGTCGTCATGGCCGGACACTCGCACGCCGCCAACATCAAGCACCGCAAGGCGGCGGTCGACAAGAAGCGCGCCGGCATCTTCTCGAAGCACTCGCGCGCCATCATCACGGCCGCGCGTCTCGGCGGCGGCGATCCGGCGATGAACTTCCGCCTCGCGTTCGCGATCGAGAAAGCGCGCGCCGACAACATGCCGCGCGACACGATCGAACGTGCGGTGAAGCGCGGCAGCGGCGAGATCGAGGGCGAGCAGCTCTCGGAAGTCCGCTACGAAGGCTACGGCCCCGGCGGCGTCGCACTGCTCGTCGACTGCATCACGGACAACCGCAACCGCACCGCGCCCGAGATGCGCCAGACGTTCGAGAAGTTCGGCGGTCGCCTCGCCGACGCCAACGCCGTCTCGTGGATGTTCGAGACCAAGGCGCTCCTCACCGTCGCAAAGGAGAAAACCGACGAGGAGAAGCTCACCGAGATCGTCATGGAGATCGGGGGCGAGGACCTGACCGACGTGGGGGACGTCTTCGAGGTCCTCGGCGACCCGACGACGCTCGGCCAGTTGAAGGACGGCCTCATCAAGGCCGGGCTCACGCTGAAGAGCGCCGACCTCGTCATGATCGCGAAGAACCGCGTGGCCCCCGACGCAGAGCAAGCGAAGAAGATCCTCGCCCTGGTCGACGCCCTCGACGAGATGGATGACGTCCAGACCACCTGGACGAATGCCGAGTTCAGCGACGAGCTCCTGAAGTCGATCCAGGGCTGACGTTTTCGCGCGGCCCGTGCGCCGCGCCGGATTCTCGGGGATTTTCGCTCAAGGTCGCCTGGCGGCGAGACGATAAGACCCGATCGCAGTCTGCGCTCGCGGTCCGACCCGCGGGCAACGGCCCGTTTCGGGAGCACCGCCATGCCGGATTCGAAGAACGCCATCGTCGCCCGCCTGGATCCGGAGCACCGGACGCGCACGCGCCAGCTCCTTGAGAAGCGCGGTTTCGCCGTGCGCGAGGCCGAGGACGGCGTGAAGGCCCTGAAGCTCGCGCGTGAAGCGTCGCCCGATCTCGTCTTCGCCGACGGCATCCTCACCAAGATGTCCGGCTTCGAGCTGTGCCGTGAGGTGAAGAGTCTCGACGGAACCCACGACGTGACCGTCGTGCTGGTGCTCGAAGAGAACGATTCCTACGGCCGCGGCCGCGCGCGCGCGGAAGGCGCCGACCTGGTCGTGACCGAGCCTGTCATCGAGGACGACCTCGACGAGCTGCTCTCGGGCGCGTCGAGCGGCCCGGAGACCGACGCCGTGATCGGCGGCAGCTCCGGCGCTCGCGACCGCTTCATCAAGGAGCTCTTGCGCGGCCAGCCGTCGAAGAACGACCCGTTCGTCTCGCGGATCTCGGACCCGCTCACGGGTCTGAACCACAAGGACTACATCTCCTTGAAGCTCGAGGAGGAGTTCAAGAAGGCGCGCCGCTACGGCAACCCGCTCTCGATCCTCCTCGTCGACGTGGAGGACTACGAGGAGATCGCGCGGACCCACGGCAAGCCCGTCGCGCACGAGATCCTGCTCGAGGTCGCCGGCATCTTCCTGTGCGAGTCGCGTGACATCGACTCCGCGGGCCGCGTCGGCGAAGCGCGCTTCTTGCTGCTCCTGCCGAGCACGGACCTTGCCGGCGCGCGCGTGATGGCCGACCGCGTTTTCCAGCAGGTGTGCGGCCGCAAGGTGCGCGCGGGTTCGAACGATCTCGCGATCCGCGTCAGCGTCGGCATCGCCGCGCTGCCGTCGGACGACGTGTCGACCGTCGCCGACTTCGTCGAGCGCGCGCTGAAGGGATTGCGCGCCGCGCGCGGCATGGGCGGCAACCGCATCTGCTCCTGGACCGACGGCGCGCACGCCGGCGACAAGAGCTGATCGCGACGCGCCGCGTGAGCGGCGCTCCGCGCGCCGGTCACTTCGCCGCGGACAGCTTGATCGCGCTCTGCGCCGCGGCCAGCCGGGCGATCGGGACGCGGTAAGGCGAGCAGCTCACGTAGTCGAGCCCGGCTTCGTCGCAGAAGGCGACCGACTTCGGGTCGCCGCCGTGCTCACCGCAGATCCCGCACTTCAGGTCCTTCTTCGTCTTCCGGCCGTTGTCGACCGACATGCGCACGAGCTGGCCGACGCCGTCCCTGTCGAGCGACTTGAACGGATCCTCCTCGAGGATGTTGCCGTCCGTGTACTCGAGGATGATCTTGCCGGTGTCGTCGCGCGAGAAGCCGAAGGTCATCTGCGTGAGGTCGTTCGTGCCGAACGAGAAGAAGTCGGCGTACTGAGCGACCTGCGCGGCGGTGAGCGCGGCGCGCGGCACTTCGATCATCGTCCCGATGAGGATCTTGCCGTCGTAGCCGGTCTCCCGTCGGATGTCGGCGATGACGCGCTCGGTCAGGTCACGCAGGAACTTCAACTCCTGCCACGTGCCGACCAGCGGGTGCATGATCTCGGGGATGACGCTTACGCCTTCCTTCGCGCAGATCGCGGCGGCCTCGACGATGGCGCGGACCTGCATCTCGTAGATCTCGGGGTAGGTGATCCCGAGACGGCAGCCGCGGTGGCCGAGCATCGGGTTCAGCTCCTTCAGTTCGACGACCTTCCTCTGCACGTCGGCGACCGTGACGCCGAGGACGCCGGCCAGCTCCTTCTGCGCCTCGTCGGTGAACGGGAGGAACTCGTGCAGCGGCGGGTCGAGCAGGCGGATCGTGACGGGGAAGCCGTCCATCGCGCGGAAGATCCCGACGAAGTCGCCGCGCTGGTGGGGCAGGAGCTTCGCGAGCGCCTTCTGTCGGGCCTTCGTCTCGGACGCGAGGATCATCTCGCGCACTGCGAGGATGCGCTCCTCGTCGAAGAACATGTGCTCGGTGCGGCAGAGGCCGATGCCTTCCGCGCCGAAGTCGCGCGCGACGTCGCAGTCCCTCGGCGTGTCGGCATTGGTGCGCACCTTCATGCGGCGCCGCGCGTCGGCCCAGCCCATCAGCGTCTCGAACTCGGCGGAGAGCTTCGGGTCGACGGTCGCGAGCTTGCCGACGATCACCTCGCCGGTGGAGCCGTTGAGCGAGAGCCAGTCGCCTTCCTTCAGCGTGACGCCGCCGGCGGCGAGCGTCTTCGCGTGCTCGTCGATGTGCAGCGACTCGCACCCCGCCACGCAGGTCTTGCCCATGCCGCGTGCGACGACCGCGGCGTGCGACGTCATGCCGCCGCGCGCGGTGAGGATGCCCTTCGACGCGTGCATGCCGCCGATGTCCTCGGGCGACGTCTCGTCGCGCACGAGGATGACCTTCTCGCCGCGCGACGCGGCGGTCTCGGCTTCGTCTGCGGTGAAGTAGATCTGTCCCGACGCGGCGCCCGGTGACGCGGGCAAGCCGCGGCCGATCACCTTCTTCTCGGCCTTCGGGTCGAACTCGGGGTGCAGCAGCTGGTCGAGCGACGACGGCGCGACGCGGAGGATCGCCGTGTCCTGGTCGATGCGCTTCTCCTTCACCATCTCCACCGCGATGCGGACCGCGGCCTGCGCGGTGCGCTTTCCGTTGCGCGTCTGCAGGATGTAGAGCTTGTTCGCCTCGACGGTGAACTCGATGTCCTGCATGTCGCGGTAGTGGTTCTCGAGCAGGTCCTTCACCTTCAACAGCTGCCCGTAGGTGCCCGGAATCTCGCGGTCGATGTTGACCACCGGCTCCGGCGTGCGGATGCCCGCGACCACGTCCTCGCCCTGCGCGTTGGCGAGGAACTCGCCGTAGAACTTGTTCTCTCCGGTCGACGGGTCGCGCGTGAAGCAGACGCCGGTGCCCGAGCCCTTGCCGAGGTTGCCGAACACCATCGCCTGAACGTTGACTGCCGTGCCCTTGAGGCCGCGGATGTCGTTCAGCTTGCGGTACGTCACCGCGCGGTCGTTGTCCCACGACATGAACACCGCGTCGATCGAGCGCTTCAACTGGTCCCACGGGTCGCTCGGGAACGGCTGGCCGCTGTGCTTCTGGAACAGCGCGAGGTAGCGGCCGGCGAGGTCCTCGAGCGCCGCCGCGTCGAGGTCGGTGTCCTTCGCGGCGCCCTTCTCCTTCTTCACCTGCGCCATCACCTTCTCGAACTCTTCGTGCGGCACGCCGCACACGACGTCGCCGAACATCTGGATGAAGCGGCGGAACGAATCCCACGCGAAGCGCGCATCCCCCGTGCGCGCGGCGAGGCCGGCCACGGCGGCTTTCGACATGCCGAGGTTGAGGACCGTGTCCATCATTCCGGGCATCGACACCGCGGCGCCGGAGCGCACCGACACGAGCAGCGGGTCTGTCGCGTCGCCGAGCTTCTTTCCCATCGCCTTCTCGAGGCGCGCGAGCGTGGCGCGCACGGCGGACTCGAGTCCGTCGGGCCAGCGCTTGTTCGCGGAGAAGAACGCGCAGCACTCGGTGGTGATCGTGAACCCGGGAGGCACGGGGATGCCGAGGTTCGTCATCTCGGCGAGGCCGGCGCCCTTGCCGCCGAGTGTCTCCTTCATCTTGCCGTTCCCTTCGGCCTTGCCCTCGCCGAAGAAGAAGACCGGTTGAGCGTTCGAACGATCCGACATCGTGGCCTCCGTCACGGGGACGCTTCCTTGCCGTGTGCCTTGTCGATGGCCTGCATCAGGCCGGGGATTCCGTCGATGACCCAGCGCGGTCGGATCTCGACCCGCTGGATCTGGACCGGGAGCGGCTTGCCGAGGTCCGCGTCTCGCAGCGTGATGCGCACCTGGTCCTTGCCTTCACGCACCGCGACGACTGAGTCCGCGAAATCGTGGACCTCCTCGCCGTTCGCGTAGTGGAGGATGTACTCGGGCTGGTTCAAGAGCTCGAACGTGAGCGACTGCCCGAACGCGTCGGTGGGGAGCGAATCGAACGTCGCGCGGACGCGCGAGCCGTCGCCGACCGGCTTGATCGTGGGGGGCGGTCCGTCGGGGCCGATCTTCAGGAGGAAGACGAGCGTGCCGTTCTCCTCGCGAAAGATCGCGCTGCCGATCTGGTACCCCGCGAGCCCGCCGAACGCGCCCTGCACGCCTTCCGAGAAGCACCGGTATTCCATGTCGGGCTGGTCGCACTCGAACGCGTGGCGGAACGTCGCGAGCGTGTGCTCCGGCGTGTCGAGCTCGAGCGGGGGCGGGCACGAGGAGCAACCGATCGCGCCGGTGAGCGCGAAGCACAGCGCCGCCGCGCGTCGCGTCCACCTCGTTCGTGTCCGTGGGTGCATGGGAATCGCGAGACGTTACCCGCTCCCTTCGCAACTCTCCATCATCGCGCTTCTCGGCGGATTGCCGCATGCGGCGCGGGGCCTTAGAGTCCCGTTACTCGTGCACTCGCCCCCGCTAATCGCCTCCGAGTCCTTCGGATCCGCGCCCCGCCCATGAGTCGGAAGCTCCTCGGTCAGATCCTCGTCGAGATGGGGGCCGTCGACGACGCCGCCGTCAACAAGGCGCTCCAGTACCAGAAGGGGAAGAAGCTCCGCGTCGGCGAAGCGCTGATGCAGCTCGGGCTCACCGACGAGGACAAGGTCTTCCGCGCGCTCGCGACCCAGTCGCACCTGCCGTTCGTCGACCTGAAGAAGGGCAAGCTCCCCGACGAGATCGTCAAGCTCGCGCCGCGCGAGATGGTCGAACAGCACCGCTTCGTCCCGTTGCTCGAGAAGGGCGGCAAACTCGTCGTCGCGATCGACGACCCGATGCGCGTGTTCGAGCTCGACAACCTCGGCTTCGTCTTGAACCGCGAGCTCGCCGCGGCGCTCGCGTCGCCCACCGCGCTGCGCGCCAAGATGCGCGAGGCCTACGGCGTCGGCGGCGGTCCCGACCTCGTCGAGACCCAGCTGAAGAAGGGCGTCGCCGAGGACGAGGACGCGCCGATCATCCGGCTGGTGCAGAAGATGGTGGAGACCGCGCTCGAGGAACGCGCGTCCGACATCCACGTCGAGCCGTTCGCCGACCGTGTGCGCGTCCGCTTTCGCGTCGACGGCGTGCTGGTCGAACGCGGCAGCCATCCGTCGCACCTCCACGCCCCGCTGCTCTCGCGCCTGAAGATCATGGCGGGGATGGACATCGCCGAGAAGCGCAAGCCGCAGGACGGGCGCATCGGGCTCACCGCGTCGGGCCGCCGCCTCGATATCCGCGGTTCGATCCTCCCGGGCAACCACGGCGAGACGATGGTCATGCGCATCCTCGACCAGGAGCGCGGCCTCGTGTCGCTCGAGGACCTCGGATTCGACGCTGGCGACCACGCGCGGTTCAAGCAGATCATCAAGCGACCGAACGGCATCTTCCTCGTCACCGGCCCGACCGGCTCCGGCAAGACGACGACGCTGTATGCGGCGTTGAAGGAGCTGAACCGTCCGGACGTGAAGATCATCACGGCCGAGGATCCCGTCGAGTATCAGCTCGAAGGGATCAACCAGTGCCAGGTGAAGCACCAGATCGGGCTCGACTTCGCGCGCATCCTGCGCGCGATGCTGCGCCAGGCGCCGAACATCATCCTCGTCGGCGAAATCCGCGACAAGGAGACCGCCGAGATCGCCATCCAGGCCGCGCTCACCGGCCACCTCGTGTTCTCGACGCTGCACACGAACGACGCGCCGTCTGCGCTGACCCGCCTCATCGACATGGGCGTGAAGCCGTTCCTCGTCGCCGCGTCGATCCAGGCCGTGCTCGCGCAGCGCCTCATCCGCGTGCTGTGCCCGAAGTGCCGGCAGCCGGTCGAGGCCGAGGAGAGCGAACTCCGTGCTGTCGGCCTCACGCGCGAGAAGATCGCGGGACGGCCCGTGTATCAGCCCGTGGGCTGCGAAGCGTGCGACCGCACCGGCTACCGCGGCCGCAAGGGCGTGTACGAGCTGCTCGAGCTCGACACGTCGCTGCGCGACCTCATCTTCAAGAACGAGCCGGCGACCGTCATTCGCGATCGCGCGCGCACGAGCGGCCGCATGACGACCCTGCTCGAGGACGGCGTCCGCAAGGTGTTGAACGGGACGACCACGATCCGCGAAGTGCTGCGCATCGCGCACGCGCTCGAATGAAGTCACGAACCGGAGTGATGCCGTGAAGGTCGAACTCGAGAAGCTGCTCGCGACCGTCGTCGAGACGAAGGGCTCCGACCTGCATCTCGCGGTCGGCCGGCCCCCGGTCGTCCGTCTGAACGGCCGGCTGCGCTCCCTCAACCTGCCCGACCTGAAGCCCGACGACACGCTCGAGCTGGTGAAGAGCTTCGCCCCGCAGGAGAACCTCGACGAGCTCGAGCAGGCAGGGACGTCCGACTTCGCGCTGCCGTTCCGCGACACGGCGCGTTTCCGCTGCTCGATCTTCAAGGAGCGCGGCCGCTACGGCGCGGCGCTGCGTCTCATCCCGAACAAGCTGCTCTCGCTCGCCGACATCGGCCTGCCGCAGTCGATCACCGAGCTGTTGATCCGCCCGCGCGGTCTCATTCTCGTCACCGGTCCGACCGGCTCCGGCAAGACGACGACGCTCGCGTCGATGATCGACTGGATCAACGATCACCACGACAAGCACATCATCACGGTCGAGGATCCGATCGAGTATTACCACCCGCACAAGAAGTCCGTGATCATGCAGCGCGAGGTCGGGCACGACGTGCCGACGTTCGCCGAGGCGCTGCGACGCGCGCTCCGCCAGGACCCCGACGTGATCCTGCTCGGCGAAATGCGCGACCTCGAGACCATCTCGACGGCGATTACCGCGGCGGAGACCGGGCACCTCGTGTTCGGCACTCTGCACACCACGGGCTCCGCGCGAACGGTCGACCGCATCATCGACTCGTTCCCGCACGAACAGCAGGAGCAGATCCGCGCGCAGTTGTCCGTCGGCCTGATCGCGGTCGTCTCGCAGGTTCTGATGCCGCGCGCCGACGGCAAGGGGCGCGTCGCCGCGTTCGAGATCCTCCTGTCGACCTCCGCGGTCGAGAACCACATCCGCAAGAACGAGACGTTCAAGATCGCATCCGTGATGCAGACCTCCCGCAAGCTCGGGATGATCCGGCTCGACGACTTCTTGTTCGACCTGCTGCAGCAGGGCGTGATCACGCGCGAGGTCGCGATGGAGTTCTGCCTCGCGCCGATCGAGTTCGGAGCGAAGATCGGCATCTCCGCCCCCGCACCCGGCGGGAACGGCTGACCATGCCCGCTCGACGCCTGCTCGGCCAGATCCTGAAGGAGATGAAGAAGGTCCACGAGGGCCAGGTGCAGGAGGCGCTGTCGCAACAGAGGAAGAGCGGCGGTGCGATCGGCGAGATCCTCGTGCGCATGGGGGCGATCTCGCGCGAGGACCTCGCGAAGGCTCTCGGCATGCAGGCGGGGATGGAGGTCGTCGACCTCGACAAGAACCCGCCCGACCCCGCAGCGATCGCGAAGATCGACGCGTCGACGGCGACGCTCTTGCGCGTCGTGCCCGTGCGACTGCAAGGCAAGCAGCTCACCGTCGCGCTGGCGGATCCGATGAACGCCGGCTCGCTCGAGGAGCTGCGCTTCCTGTCGGGTTGCGAGGTGAAGGGCGCGATCGCCGACGCCGCGGCCGTCGAGCGCGCGCTCGCGCGGCACTACGGCGCGGATGCGGCGAAGAGCGTCGGCAACGCGCTCGAAGAGCTGAAGCGCGAAGCCGCGAAAGGCGGGCTCGACCTCGAGGACAAGGCGGCGGTCGCTCACGCGGCGCCGGTGGTCTAGCTCCTCAACTACATCCTCTTCCAGGCGATCAAGGACCGCGCGTCGGTCATCCACCTC
>CAZOLL010000029.1:0-17128 GCA_964580365.1 uncultured Phycisphaeraceae bacterium | reverse complement strand
GTAGAAGCCGATGCCCTGCGCGTGGAACGACTGGTACGTGATCGTGTACGTCGCCTCGACGTTCGACACGGCGAAGCCGGGCAGGCTCATGCGTGCGACCTGGCTCGTGAATCCTTCGAGCCGCGCCTTTCCGTTCTGCACGTCGGCGAGCGTGACCATGCCGCCGATCGGAACCCACGGCGCGGGCCACGGGCTTCCGTTCGGGACGGAGAAGTCCTGCGAGTACACGGGGCCGGGGCTGCCGAACACGATGCGCAAGGCGTTCGAGAAGAGGTGCGGCGCGGACGGAGTAACGGCTTGCGCGAAGACGGGCACCGCGGCGCCGGCGAGGCCCGCGACCGGCGCGGAGAACGCGCCCGAGGCATCGCTCGCGACCGCGACGACGACCGCCGGAGGCGACGGGATGAACGTGCCGCCGAAGATCGGCGTCGGCGCGTTCACGAAGCCCGCGAACACGAGGACCGGCGCGGACGGCGGCGCGCTCGTGATCGAGAAGGTCGCGACTCCGGCGGGGGAAGAGAGCGGATCGCCGCAGAGCGAGATGCGCATCGCACCCGGACCGGCGAACCCGATGCTCTCCTGACAGACGGAGCGCGCCGCGGCGAGCGGGGACCACGCGGCGAGGGCAGCGAGGACGGCGAGCGCGAGCGCGGCGGACTTCATCGGTTCAGCGCTCCGACTTGCGGTCGAGGATCAGCGACATCACTTCGTTGCGCGTCGGCGCGCTGGTGTGGAAGACGCCGCGCAGCGCGGAGGTGATCATCAGCGAACCCGGCTTGCGGATGCCGCGCACCGTCATGCAGGTGTGCGTCGCCTCGAGCACGACCGCGACGCCTGAGGGCTTCAGCTTCGCCTCGAGCAGGTCCGCGATCTGCGAGGTGAGCCGCTCCTGCACCTGCGGCCGCCGCGAGAAGTCCTCGACCACGCGCGCGATCTTGGAGAGCCCGATGACGTGGCCCTTCGGGATGTAGGCGACGTGCGCGACGCCCGTGAACGGCAGGAGGTGGTGCTCGCAGAACGAATCGAACGGGATGTCTTTCACGAGCACCAGCTCGTGGTGGTCCTCGTCGAACAGCTTCTCGAGGTGGCGGGCCGGGTCGGCCTTCAGGCCGCCGAAGATCTCCGCGTACATCCGCGCGACGCGCGCCGGCGTGTCCTTCAGGCCGTCGCGCTTCGGATCCTCGCCGACGGCCTCGAGGATCATGCGCACGGCCTGCTCGATCTTCGCGTGGTCGGTCATGCGCGCGGATCCTAACGGAATACGCGACCCACCGCCCGGGTACCGCGTGGGGGACTCGAACGGCGGGTCGCGCGCTGGATGCCCCGCGGCGCGACGCCGCGGAGATTCGTCGGATCAACCGTCCTGGGGGATGCGCTCGGGCGGCGCGTCGACGGGCGTCGTCGTCGCGGGCGGCGTGTAGAGGTTCATCTGCTGGAAGTACGTCGGGTACGTCACGGCGCGCGACGCGCTCGAGAGCGCGTCGACCAGCGTGGTGCGGATGCCTTCGTCGCCCGCGTGTGCGAGCGCTCCGATGAACGCGTGCTTCACCTCGTCGTCGCGCGCGAACGGCGCGAGCGCGAGCACGAAGCGCTGCGCGAGCACCGTGTCCTCCGACTGCATCAACGCGGCGACCAGCGCGCGGCGGACGTTCTCGTCGCCGACGTAGGTGACGAGCGCGTCGGCCGCCGCGCCCTTCGCCGCCGGGTTCGAGTCGCGCTGCACGATCATCACGAACAGCTCGCGGACGTCGTCCGTCTGCGTGAGCCACGGCGACAGCGCCTTCAGCGCGACCATCCGCGCCGGCTCGTTGCTGCCCTTCATCAGCAGGCGCATCAACGCGCCGCGCACTTCCTCGTCGTCGACGCCGCCCGCGAGCGCGAGCGCGGCGTCCGTCTGGCGGGCGCGGTCGCTCTCGTCGAGCAGTCGCGCGATCAACCGCTGCCGGCGCTCCGAGTCGTCCTGCGTCGCGCGCGCGTCGCCGCCGACCAGGCTGTGCAGCACCTCGCGCACGTCGGCCGAGATCGCCTCGCGAGCGAGCAGCGTCTCGAGCAGCATCGCCTTGGTCTCTTCGTCATTGCGCTCGTGGAGCGTCGCGACGATCGCCTCCTTCACGCGCGCGTCGCCGACGAACGGGGCGAGCGCCTCGGCCGCGGCGCGGCGCACGGACGGATGGTCGTCGCGCAGCAGCGTGCGGATCAGCGCCTCGCGCACTTCGTCGTCGAGTTGTGCAGGCTGCGCGAAGGTCACCAGGTTCGAGTTCTGCGGCGCGAGGTTGAACACGGGCAGCGTGATGTTGGTGCGGAACGTGTTCAGCGCCGAGTTCACGGATGGCGAGAGCGTGACGTCGGTCGCGTTGTTCGAACCGCTGCCAGCCGGCGGCGGCGTCTGCGGCTCGTCGGCGCGGCCCGGCTGGGCGCGCATCTTCTTCGCGGGTTTCTGGTTCTGATTCAGGTTCGATTTCGGCTTCGCGTCGGTCTTCGGCGGGCAGAACGCGACGAGCTTCGAGTCCACTCCCCCGTTCGCGGGGAACGCGGACGCGATCGTGATCTGCGAGGCCCACGCGGCGGCGAGCACGAGGCCGGCGGCGCCGGCGTACATCAAACGGCGACCCCGTGAGGCGGGGGCGCGACTCTCGGACAACATGAGGATTCTCCTTCTGAGCTGCGAGTGCGAGCGAGACCAGTGGAGTGCGGTTGGCAGCGGATCGGCGTTGATCGAAGGCAAGGCGGCGTAGTGAACGAGCGCGAGCGCGTAGCTCTTCGCGCGACCGACGCGATGGACGACGTCCTGGTCGCACGACTGCTCGCGCACGCGATCGAGCGAGAGCGAGAGCCACCACGCGGCGGGGTGGAACCAGTACAGCGCGACGAACACGCCCTGCGCGAGGCGCGTGCGCGGGTCACGGCGCTCGAGGTGCACCAGTTCGTGCAGCAGCGCGAACGCGAGCGTGCGGCGCTCGACCAGCGTGGCGGACGGCAGCACGATCGCCGGCGTGAGCGCGCCCCAGCACGCGGGCGCGGAGAGCTGATCCGACGCGAGCAGGCGGATGCGGTGGAACAGCGGCGAGCCGTGCGCGACGCGGCGCCACACGTCGAGCACCTCGGGATCCTGCACCGGCGTGCATGCCGAGAGGAACCGCGCGGTGCGCAGCAGCCGCAGGCCTTGCGCGATCAGGAACAGGAACGCGCCACCCGCCCAGATCCACGCGACGCGATCGGCGTGTTCGAGGATGCGTCCGCGCAGGCTCGCGATCTCGCGGCCCGCGGCGCGGACGAAGGAAATCGCGACGGAAAGCGGCGAGCGGGAGTGCGTCGTCGCGACCGTCGCAGCCGCCTTCTTCTCCGAGCGTCCGGCGGGCGGATGCGTCTCCGTCCGCTTCGCGTTCGCCGCCGGCGCGGTGCGAACTGCTTGCGTCGGACGCGCGGGGGCGGGTGGCTTCGCGCCTGCGGAAGCGGGGGCGATCGGCGCCGCAGGCTGTGCCGGCAGCGCGCCGTCGGCTTCCGCCGCAGACGCGGTCGACGCCGGCACCAACTCGCGCGCGATGCGCTGCACGAGCGGCCCTGCGGGCGATCTGCCGGCCGGCGCGACGTTCTCGACGACGAGCTGCGCGATCGGCAGGAAGAGCGACGCGTAGACGATCGCGATCAGGATGCGGTGGCACGCCGATGGGTCGCGACGCAGCCCGAACTTGGCGACGATCGCGATCGCTGCGGAAGCGATCAGGCCGATCGAGTAGAGGACGAGGTGGCCGGTGAGCGGCATCATCGCGCCGGACCTTCGTCGGTGAGCTGGGAGTCGATCAGCTGCTTCAACCGCTCGAGCTCGCCGCGCGACAGCCGATCGTCGCCGACGAGCTGCACGAGCAGCGGCTGCACCTTCCCGTCGAACAGCTTCTCGACGAGGTCGCCGACCATCGACGTCGAGACTTCCTCGCGCGTGACGCGCGCGCGATAGAGGTGCGCGCGGCTGGGCCCGGCGACCGCCGCGACGACGCCCTTGTCGCGCAGGATCGTGAGCATCGTCTGGATCGTGTTGTAGGCCAAGGGCCGCGCCCGCCCGGCGTTCATCCGCGCGGCGACGTCTCGCGCGGTCTGCGGCTCGCCGCCGGCGTCCCAGATCGAGCGCATCACTTCGAGCTCGAGGTTCGTGAGCAGAGTCTTCCGGCGTTTCGGCATCGAATCGGATCTCCCAACGGGCCGAGTCGTGACTCCTAAGACATTAGGAGAGGTCGGCGGGGTGGCAACCGAAAACTCCCAAAGGTTTCGGAGATGGTGGGGGTCGTTGGCCGAGGACGCGGAGACGCGGAGGACACAGAGGACGCAGAGAGCACCGCGCCCGACCGCCCTCCGCTTGGCAAGCGGTCAGTGGGTCGGTGACGACCATTCCCGTTCGTGTGCTCCGCTCGGTCGTGATCGATCGACCGGACACACGACTCGGAACCTGAAAGCGCAACACTCACGAATCGCTGAGCGGGGGTCCGGTGCGCGCAGCGCACCAGAGTTTCCGGGGAGAGGGTCCCGCGTGCGAGAGCCGTCAGCGACGGACGTCCCCAAGCACGCGAATCCAAGAGAGGCTCTCGTGCGCGGGACCCTCTCCCCGGAAACCGCCGGCTGAAGGCCGGCGCCCCCGCGTCCCCGAGCACGCCCATCGTCCGTCGGGCGTGGCGCTCTCCGTGTCCTCTGCGTTCTCTGCGTTTCGGGCACGACGCCCCTCACGCACCCCGCATCCGGCTTCCACGGCCTGCTTCGTGTCTCCTTCGTGTGCTTCGTGTTCGATCCGTCGACCTCCTGAGCACATCCCGGTTGGCCGCACGCCCCTTCCGGTGGTATTCCTTCCGTCGCCTCATGCGCGCCTCGATCCGCTCCCGCAACGTGCTCTTGTCCGCTCTCGCGCTGATCGCATTCGTCGCGTGCGCGGCGCCGCCGCCGCCGGCGGCGGCGATCGAGGGGCGGCGCGGGACGGTGCGCGCGGAGTCGCGATTCCGCGCATCGCAGGTGTCGGCGATGGCGGACGCGCTGGTGCCGCGCGTGCGCGGGCTCCTGCCGGGGACGCGCGACTGCAAGGTGGAGGTGTGGGTCGTCGACGAGCTGACGACGAACATCGGGACGAGTTACCCGCAGCACGTGGCGGCCGTCTCCGATCACGCGAACAGCCGGGTGATGGTGCGAAACGACGACGACCGGCTCGAGCTGCACCTCGCTCACGAGCTGGTGCACGTCTTGCTCGACGAGTCGTGGGACGCGTTGCCGGGTGTCATCGAGGAAGGCATCTGCGACCTCGTCGCGGCGATCCTCGTCGAGGACGGCGGTCGCGAGCACCACGTGCGGCGGCTGCTCGAGGCCGCGGCGTTCTGCGGAGGCCTCGACGCGGTTGTGGAGCTCGATCGTCCGACGCCGGCGTCTTCCGCGCACGAGCGGCGCATGAGCGCGCGCGTCCGGCTGTCGATCGACGCGCCGCCCGAGCTGCCGATCGACCGCGCGCTCGCGCTCGACGACGCCGGAGTGTTCGAGCGCGCGACCGGCGACGATGGCACGCAGGTCTACGGTCTCGGGTACCTCGTCACGGCGTGCATCGTGTCGCGCGCCGGTTTCGAGGGCCTGCACGACGCGTGCGTGGCGAGCTCGAAGTCCGGACGCCCGATGGTTCCGTCGAGCGCGCTTCTCGCGCTCTCGGGTCTCGAGAACGATCCGACGCGATTGCGCGCCGCGATCGGCGCGATGATGCCGGAGGACGACCTCCCGCAGTTCGCAGTGTTGCTCGCCGACCAGTTCGCGGAAGCGGTCGTCGAACTGGGTCACGAGGATTGGGGAGACGTGCCGCCGTCCGAGTTCCTGCAGCGCGCGCGCCCGACGTTCCGCATGCGGCCCGGCTCGGCGCCGTACTCGCTGCGCCGCGCGCGCGGCTTCGACGGTGCGGTGCTGCGTCGCTGGCAGCGCGCGCTCTGACGCTCAGCGCTCGCGGATCACGATCCGGTCGGGGATCTCGTCGCGCCCGCCGTCCGCGCTCGGGAAGTGCAGAGCGAGCACGCGGCCGACCTCCGCGATCCCTTCCGCGAGGCCCTCGGCGAGCGCGCCGGCGCGGATCTTCGCAAGCACCTTGTCGCACGCGGAGTTCCACACCCCGGCGTCGACGCGCGTCGCGATGCCTTCGTCGGCCAGCACGATCACGCGCCGCTCGAACAGCGCGACGAACAACAGCACGCCGCTGCGCCCATCGGTCCGCTCCAGCTCGAGGCGGCGGAACTCGATGACGGCTTGCTCTTCCGCCATCTCGGTCGCGCGCGCGTCGGCCACGAACCAGCGTCGGAAGTCGCGCAGCACGCACGCGAGCACGAAACCGAGCAGCCCCGAACCGAGCTGACACAGCACGAGCGGAGCGATGCCATCCCACGACGCCTCCGCCGCGAACGCGCCGGTGCCCGCCAGCGCGAACAGCACCGCTGCGCGCCACGGCGCCTGCGGATGATCGTCGGCGTGCTCGACCACGACGGGCACGATCTCGCCGATCGTCCGGCGCTCCGCGGCGACGAGCGCGGCGTGCAGCGACTCCAGCTCCGCGTCGTCGAGCACTCCGCTCGCTCGGTAGCGGCGGTCGACGAGCGCGGCTCGCACGATCAGGAAGAGCATGAACACGGCGAACGCCGCCTCCGCGACGCGCGCGACCGTCGCGATGCGATCGGCGCCGTCGTGTCCCGCGGCGGTCCAGTCCTGCGCGAAGAGGAGCGCCGTCATGGCCGTCACCATCCGCCGGACGCTCCGCCGCCGAAGCTGCGTCCGCCGCCGCCGAACCCGCCGAAGCTGCCGCCGCCGCCTCCTCCTCCTCCTCCTCCGAAGAAGCCGCCGCCCGGTTTCGAGCCGCCGCGCGTCATGCTGTCGAGCATCGCGAGGCCGGCCCACGTGCTCATGGGCCCCATGCCGCCGAGGCGTCGCGTGCGTCCGAACGGGCCGCTCGTCCCGCGCGAGTTCCGGCGCGCCGCGGCGATGAAGATGAACAGGAGGATCGGGAAGATCGCGAACGGCGCTCCGCTCGACTTTCGCTTCGCCGCTCGGTGCTCGGCGACCGACGGCGGTGGCGCGCCGCCCGCGGCCGCGAGGATCGCCTCGACTCCCGCGCGCACTCCGCCGGCGAAGTCCTTCGACTTGAAGCGCGGCACGATCTCGCGGTCGATGATGCGCCCGCACAACGCGTCGGGCAGATCGCCTTCGAGGCCGACCAGTACCTCGATGCGCACCTTGCGCTCCTTCATCGCGACGACCAGGAGCGCGCCGTCCGACTTCTCTGCCGAGCCGATCTTCCACGCGCGCGCGACGCGGTTCGCGAACGGCTCGATCTCCTCGCCGCCGAGATCCTGCATCGTCAGCACCGCAAGCTCGTGGCCGCTGGACGTCTTCCACGCGCGCAGCCGCGACTCGAGCGCCGTGCGCTCGGACGCCGAGAGGACGTTCGCGAGATCGTTGACGAAGCCCGTCGGCCGCGGCGGGTCCGCGACGAGCGCGAAAGCGACGGCGAGGACGGCGAGCATCACTTGCCGCCGAAGTCGACCTTGGGCGGCTTCGCGAGGTCCTTGGCCGATTCCTCGAACTCCAACTGCTTCATCTCGCGCTTGCCCATGAATCGCGCCGCGATGTTCCCCGGGAAGGTGCGGACCGCGAGGTTGTACTTGCGAATCGCCTCCACGTAGAAACCGCGCGCGTTCGTCACGCGGTTCTCGGTGCCTTCGAGCTGCACTTGCAAGTCGCGGAAGGACTGCGTGGCCTTCAGGTCGGGGTAGTTCTCGGCGACCGCGAACAACTGGCGCAGCGCTCCGCTCAACCCCTGCTGCGCGCGGATGAGCCGCTCGGCGGCCTCCGGGTCGGTGAGCACCGACTCCGGCACCTGGATCTTCGTGACGGCCGAGCGCGCTTCGGTGACTTTCGTCAGCGTCTCCTGCTCGAAGTTCTTCGCGCCCTTCACGGTCTCGACGAGCTGCGGGATCAAGTCGGCGCGGCGCTTGTACTGGTTCAGCACGTCCGCCCACGACGACTCGACCGCAGTCTCCTCCGTGACGATGCCGTTGTATTGCGACACCGCGCAGCCGCCGAGGATCAGCACCGGCAGCACGACGATCGCGAGCACGATCAACAGGACTTTCATTGCGCCTCCCGTCGCGCCGCGGGCTTGCCGACGCCGCGCGCGCGCACGACGACTGTAGCGGTCCCCGAGCGACGCCGCGCCGGTTGGGATCCGCGCTCCCGAAGCGTCGAGCGGAGCTGACCGATGCGCAGCGCAGCAACCGCCGTCGCGTTCGTCGTGCTGGCCTCGTCCGTCGCTCTCGCGCAGCCCGCGCAGCTCTGGAACACCGGCGTCGCGTCGACTTCCCTCAATTCGGACGGCGGCCGCTTCTACGCGCTCGAGTCGGAAGGCTCGATCCACGCCGACGTGAACGGCGACGGCGACACGGCCGACACGATCGTGCGCGTCCAGGATCCCGTGACGAAGGCCGTGACGAACCTCCCGTTCGCCGTCGTGATCTTCTCCTCGTTCCCGCGCGTCGCGACCGGCGGCGACTACGAAGTGTTCGCCCTCGATGAGGACACGCACTTCGGCACGAGCTGGAACGGCGACGCCGACCACGACGACGAGGTGCTCGTCATCCATCGCATCTCGACGAACACGTGCGTCGTCGTCCCGCTCGCCGTGGACTACCAGTACTTCGACATGGCGACGAACGGTTCGATCGCAACGGTGATCGTCCCGGAGTTCCGACAGCAGGTCGACCTGAACGGCGACGGCGACCTCCTCGACCGCGAGCTGGTCGCGATCGATCCGGCGACCGGAGTCTGGCAGGTGGTCGCGCTGGTCTCGCCTTCGTTCGATGCGGCGACGCGGATCTTCACGAACGGCGACGTCCTGTTCCTCGCGAACGAGGGTGTCGACCTGGTCGATCGCAACGGCGACGGCGACCTCGACGACGACGTGCCGCGGCTGTGGACGCGCGCCAGCGGTACGCTCGCGACGATCCCGTTCGCGATCGACTACACGAGCCACATGACCGTCACGCCGGACGAGCAACGCATCGTCCTGTCGGTCACCGAGTCGAGCCAGGGCTCCGACTTGAGCGGCGACGGCGACCTCGGCGACTGGGTGCCGCGCATCGTCGATCGCGCCACGCTCGTGGTGACCGCGGTGAACGTGACGGGTCTCGTGTCCACCGGCCGGCGCGTCGATGACTCGCACCTCGTGGTCATCGTGGAAGAGATCTCGATGGGGCAGGATCGCAACGGCGACGGCGACTTGCTCGACTCCGTGCCCGCGATCCTCGACGTCACGAACGGCCAGGTCACGAACGTCGGGATCGCGCTCGTGCCGGGCGGCGGCGTGTTCGAGGGCGACGGGTTCTTCGCGTTCGCGCGCCTCGAGACCATCCAGAACCCGCCGACCGACTTCGACGACGACGGCGACACGTGGGACAACGTCCCGTTCGTCTACGTCGTCGCGACGGGCGAACTCCTGCGCGTGCCGATCCCGCTGCCGCTGCACGGCCAGAACATGATGGTCGCGACCAAGACCGGCTTCCTCTTCATGGGCGACGAGTCGCAGCACGACTTCACGAACTACACGTTCGACGACAACGCGACCGACCGCGCGGCGTTCTACTTCGACGTCCCGTCGCGCCGGCTGATGAACCTCGCGCGCTCGATGTCGACGCTCGGCGAGACAGCACGCGCGCCTGACCAGATCGCGTTCGAGATCTCCGAGGCCGAGGAGGGCGCGGGCAGCCTGAACGGCGACGGCGACACGACGGACGTCGTGTTCTCGATCCTCGATGCCGGCGACTTCTCGCTCTTCGATCCGGGATTCGCCTCCTCGAAGATGACGATCAACGCGAACCCGTGGACCACCGACGGCTCGACGCGGATGAACGGCGTGGAGGCGTGGCAAGGAGCCGACTTGAACGGCGACGGCGATCTGAACGATCCCGCGAACCTGATCTACACGCCGCTCGCGCACGGCTGCGGTCGGTTCGTGATGTACGGCCAGGGGTGCGCGACCAGCGCCGGCTCGATCCCGGAGCTCGAAGCGCACGGCTGCGCGATCCCCGGCGGGCCGGTTCGCCTGCAGGTGCGGCGCGGCATCCCGGGACAGAACGCGTTCCTCGTGCTCGGGACGCAGGCCGCGTCGATTCCGCTCGGCGGCGGGTGCAACCTGCTCACGTCGCCGCTCTTGCCGTTCGTGTTCGGTCCGATCTTCCTGCCGTCGAACGGGCGCATGCTCGGCGCGACGCTGCTCGCGACGAACCTGCCGGCGGGGGCGATCCCCGGCACGATCCGCGTGCAGGCGTTCGTGACCGACCCCGGCTGGCCGAAGGGGTACGCGGTCTCGAACGGGCTCGAGCTCGAGATCTCGCCCTGACGCGGGCGTCGTCCGCGCGACCGAGTTCCGGATTGCGCGTGGCCCGCTCCGCCCGGGTGCGGCGTTCGAGGGCACGCCGTCCGCTGCGAAACGAGAGCGCGCGGGTCCGCGCGACCCGCTCCGCCGCGCTCGAACCGGAGAACGCCGAATGCTGCTCGGTCTTCGCGCGCCCGCGACGCTGCTCGTCGCAGGCTTCGCCCTCTGTCCCGCTTCCGCGACCGCTCAGCCCTCTCGCGTGTGGCAGTCCGCCGTACCGTCCTCGAGCGGGGCGTTCCGCGTCCTCAACTCCGGCACCCGCTGGTACTTCTCCGATCACGAAGCCGCGCTCGGGCATGACGTCAACGGAGACGGCGACCTCGACGACGCCGTGCTCTGCTGGATCGACCCGGTCGCGCGCACGTTCGCCGAGCTGCCGATCGGCGTGTTCCCGTCCGACCCGCCGCTTGCCACCGGCGGCGACTTCGAGCTGATCGCCGCGTTCGAGTACGCGAACGGGTACGCGGACCAGAACGGCGACCAGGACCGCGCAGACGAGGTGCTCTGCGTCCGCCGCGTCTCGACCGGCGCGATGACGATCGTGCCGCTCGCGATCCGCTCGGCGCTGCTCTCGATCGCGCCCGATGGGTCGGCCGGCGCGGTGGTCGCGCGCGAGAGCGACGGCGGCGTCGACTGGAACGGCGACGGCGACCTCGGCGACGCGCGCATCTTCGCGATCGACCCGGCTTCGGCGACCGTCGCTCCGATCGCCGATGTCGATCCGTCCATCGCGCGCGGCGCGGTCCGCACCTTGGCGAACGGCGACGTCGTGTTCCTCCAGCCCGAGTCGTTCGGAGGTGCGGACGCGAACGGCGACGGCGACATGCTCGACGTCGTGTTCCGGATCCGGCGTGCGGCGGGAAGCGCGCTCGCGACCGTCCCGATCGCGATCGAGGCCGCGGGCGTCGGCGTGCTCGTGATGGGAGCGGCGGAGCAGTCGTTTGTCGTCCGCGCGAGCGAGGCCGGGCAGGGAGTCGACCTGAACGGCGACGGAGATCTCTCCGACGCGGTCCCGATCGCGATCGACGCGGTGACGCTCGGGACCACGTCCTCCGGCGTGGCCGCCGACGTCGTGCGCGGACTTCCGCCCGAAGAGGCGAACCGCGACTCGCGCTTCGTCGCGCTGTTGGTTCACGAGGCGAAGAACGGCGTCGATCTCACCGGAGACGGCGACGTCGTCGATTCTGTGCCCGCGGCCTTCGACGTGTCGACCGGGCAGGTCGCGAGCTCCGGTCGCGAGATCGTCGCTCTCGCGCCGGCCCTCGCGATCGGCGACGGGTTCTTCGGGTTCGAGACGTTCGAGAGTCAATCGGCTCCGCCGGCCGACCAGAACGGCGACGGCGACCCGTGGGACATCGTCCCGTGCGTTCTCGAGTTCCAGACCGGCGCGAGCTTCACGGTTCCGATCGCGTTGCCGTACCCGCAAGTGTTCACCGGCCCGCTGGCCGCGGCGGGATCGCGCCTGTTGATCGCTGCCGACGAGGCGACGGGCGGCGCGACCGACTTCAACTTCGACGGCACCGTGGACGATCGCGTCGCGTTCGTGCTCGACGTCGCGTCGCGCCGGCTCTCGAACCTGGCGCGCGCGGTTGCCACGCTCGGCGATGCGCCCGCGGGCGGCGCGTTCACCGGCTTCACGATCTCGGAGTCCATGGAAGGTCACTCGAGCTTGAACGGCGACGGTGACGACTACGACGCGGTCGTCGTGGTCTGCGACCCGGCTGCCGAGGCCGTGTACGAGACCGGCCTCGCTCGCGCGGGCAGCCACCCGACCGTGATGCCGCGCGCGCGCGATGGCTTCGTGCTGTTCTCGGTCAGCGAGTTCGGGCAGGAAACCGACTTCACCGGCGACGGACTCCTCACGCGCGACGTGCTCGTGTTCGACGCGCCGTCTCCCGGAAGCTGCGGGAGCTTCGAGCGGTACGGCCACGGTTGTCCGACCGGCGCCGGCACGGTGCCGACGCTGGAAGCACACGGCTGCGCGATCGCGGGCGGCTCGATCCGACTGCAGATCGCGCGAGCGAACCCCGCCGAGAGCGCGTTCCTCGCGCTCGGCGTCGCGCGGGCGTCGATTCCGCTCGGCGGCGGCTGCTCGCTGCTCGTCGCGCCGGTGTTCCCGGTCCTGGTCGGGCCGATCCCGCTCCTGTCGAACGGGCTCCTCTCGGGCGCTGCACTGCTCGCGACCAACCTTCCGCCGGGCGCGACGCCGGGCAAGATCGAGGTGCAGGCGTTCGTGACCGACGCGTCGCTGCACAAGGGCTCTTGCGCCACGAACGGTCTCGAGTTGGAGATCGCACCGTAGCGAACAGAGACGGGGCTTGGTTCGGATCCGAATCTCGGGACGAACGCGGCTTGTCGCGGCACGCGTGGTCGGGCACGATCGACGCCCCGTCCTCCTTCGCCGGATCGATCGTGCCCATGCTCGCCGTCACGCTGCTGCTTACATCCATCGCACTGCACCACGGCGACGACGAGCGTCTCGAGCGCGTGCTCGACGCGAAGGTCCGCCATCTCGGCGACTCGCCGATGCCGGACCTGAAGGAAGCGTCGCCGCAGCCCGAGGGCCGGACGTTCCACGTCGACTTCGACGCGAAGGCGAACGACTCCGAGCGCGTGCTCGTCATCTACCACTGGCACGTCGACAACGACTGGACGCTCGCGATCAACGGCGCGCCGATCACGATGCTGGAGAAGGGCGCGGACCCCGTCGACCACTTCTATCGCGTGCCGCGCGGCGCGCTGAAGACCGGCGCGAACGCGCTCGACATCACGCCGCCGCAAGGCAGCGCCGACGACATCATCATCGGCAACGTGCGCTACTTCGACGCGCCGCTGCAGGACGTGCTCCACTTCGGGTACGTCGAGGTGAGCGTCACCGACGCGGACAGCGGCCTCGCTCTGCCTGCGCGCGTCACGATCGACGACGGCAGCGGCAAACTGCCGAGCCTGTTCGACGCAGCAAGTCTCTCCACCGCGATCCGCCCGGGCGTCGCGTACACGAAGGACGGCCGCGTGAAGATGTCGATCCCCGCCGCGCGGCTTCGCGTCACCGCGACGCGCGGCATGGAGTGGGGGATGGACCAGAAGTGGATCGACGTGAAGGAAGGCGAGACCACGCAGCTCGCGCTCGCGATCCGGCGCGAGGTCGACACGAAGGGCTTCGTCGCCGCGGACACCCACATCCACACCGTCACGATCTCGGGCCACGGCGACTCGACGCTCGAGGAGCGGATGGTCACGCTCGCTGCCGAGGGCGTCGAGCTGGCGATCGCGACCGACCACAACCACAACGTCGACTACCGGCCGTTCCAGTCGGCGCTCGGGCTCAACGCGTGGTTCACGCCGGTGACGGGCAACGAGGTCACGACGGAGGTCGGACACTTCAATGCGTTCCCGCTCGACCCGAAGGACGCGGTGCCCGAGTACACGCTGAAGGACTGGGTGAAGCTCGTCGAGGGGATGCGCGCGCACGGCGCGAAGGTCGTCATCCTCAACCACCCGCGCTGGCCGTCGATCACCGACTCGCCGTTCGCGACGACCGCGCTCGATCCGGACACCGGCGCGATCCACGGCCAGGAGCTGACCGTCGACGCGACCGAGCTCGCGAACTCCGGCTGTCTCCTCGACGATCCGCTGTTCCTCTTTCGAGACTGGTTCGCGCTCTTGAATCGTGGGTACCGGATCGGCGCGGTGTCGTCGTCCGACTCGCACACGGTCGGCGAGCCGGTGGGGCAGGGGCGCAGCTACGTGCCGAGCGCGACCGACGACCCGGCGAAGATCGACGTCGACGCGTCGTGCGACGCGCTGAAGCACGGCAAGAACTCGATCGCCGTCGGCATCTTCACCGACGTGCGCGTGAACGACGAATTCACGATGGGCGACCTCGTGCCGTGCAAGGACGCCTCCTCGGTCGAGCTGAAGCTGCGCGTTGCGTCGGCCGGCTGGATCCACCCGCGCCGCGCGCTTGTGTTCGTCGACGGGCGGCAGGTGACGGAGCTCGCGGTCCTCGGCACGGGCGACGGGCCGACGGAGCAGACGCTGCGCGCCACGATCCCCGTCCCGAAGCACGACGCGTGGCTCGTCTGCGTCGTCCTCGGCGACGGCGTCGACGGACCGTGGTGGCGGCCGGCGGTGAAGGACACGATCGGCGCAACCAACCCGGTGCTGCTCGATCGCGACGGCGATGGCAAGTGGTCCGACCCGCGCGTCCTCGGCGCGGCCCTCGCCGCGCGCACGCCGGGCCGGTTCGACGGCATCGCCGCCGGGCTCGCCGAGGCGGACGACGCGGTCGCGCTCCAGGCCATCGACGTCGCCCTCGCGGCGTCCGAGGACAAGACGGCGTTCCTGGAGAGCGCGAAAACCGCCTGCTTCGGCCGCCCGAGACTCGCCGCCTTCGTCGATCGCATCGCGCAAAAGCCCGCTTCCGGCACGAAGTGACGCTTTCCGCGGGACGGCCGCGCTCGGATCCGGATGAAGGATTCGAATCCGTACACCTCTCCACCCTCACTCCGCTCCGGAGGTCTCCGTGTTGAACGCCGTGCTCGCGCTTTCGCTCCTCGTCCGCGTCGCCCTCGTCGCCCCCGAGGACACGCTCGACTCCGTCGAGAAGCAGCTCACCGACAAGGCGCACAAGGCGACCTCGGTGCGCGCGAAGGTGAAGACCGTCACGGACACGTCGAACCCCGCGATGTCCTTCAAGTCGACCATGGAGGGCACCTACGAGATGGTCTTCAACGGCAAGCGCGGATCGATGCGCTCGGAGACGACCTCCGTCACGACGACGAAGATGGGCGACCAGGAAACGAAGATGGAAGCGAAGTCGGTGATGGTGACGAAGGACGGCAAGGGCATCACGCTCACCGAGCAGGACGGCCAGAAGATGGCGATGAAACTCCCCGGTTCTCCGGAGCCGGTGCCGACGGGCTCGATGTTCGAGGAGATGAAGAAGTCCTACGACCTGAAGCTCGCCGGCGAAGAGAAGGTGATCGGCCGCACGTGCTGGGTGATCGAGGGCACGCCGAAGACCCAGGACGGGATGACCGGCAACTCGAAGTACTGGTACGACCAGGACAGCGGCTTCATGTTGAAGATGGAGTCGATGACCGCCGACGGCAAGCCGATGTCGTCGACGACCTACACGGACGTCGAGTTCGGCGTGAAGATCGACGACTCGCGCTTCTCGCTCGACATCCCCGAGGGTTACCAGGTGATGGACCTCGGCGCCGGCGGCTGATCGCGCCGTCGTCCCCCGGCGGGAGACTCCCGCGCACGGAAGCCGCATGCAGTCTCGAGTGCTCGGGCTGAACGCTCGAGGCGGCTTTCGTGCGCGCGGGTCTCCCGCCGCGCTCGTCTTTGCGGGGTAAGCTCTCCCCGCGATGTCGCTCGCGATCCGCACGCTTCATGACGGGGATCTGTTTTCGCTCCTCGACTGCCGATGCAGCGAGACGGAGCGGGGGTTCGGCGCGGAGGAAGGCGTCGACGTGACGCAGGTCGTGCTGCCGCGCGCGGGCCACTTCGTGCGCAAGACCGGGAGCGACGAGCGCGCGCTCGAGCCCGGCATCGCCGCGGTGTTCGCGGCCGGGGAATCGCAGCGCGTCCGACACCCGCTCGGCTGCGGCGACCGCTGCACGGTGCTCGTGCCGAGCGATCGCGCGATCGACGGCGTCCACCTCGCCGCGACCGAGCGCGTGCCGCTGTCGTTGTCGTGGCTCCACGCGCGGCTCGTGTCGGCGGCGGAGCGGCGCACGGCGGACGCGCTCGCGATCGACGAAGCGGGCGTCGTGCTGCTCGACGCGCTGCGACACGCGCTGCGACCGCGCCCGCGCCCGCGCCGCGCGCGCGCGACTCCGGCAACGGCGGTGCGCCGCCGCCAGCTCGTGCTCGACGCGCGCGCCGCGCTCGCGGAGTCGCTCGGCGATTCCATCGGTCTCACGGACGTCGCGTCGCGCGTCGGCTGCTCACCGTACCACCTCTGCCGCGTCTTCCACGCCGAAACGGGGACGACTCTGTCGCGTCACCGCCTCGCGCTGCGCCTCCTCGAGGCGGAGCAGCGCATCGCGGCCGGAGCGGGTGACCTCACGCAGGTCGCGCTCGCGCTCGGCTTCGCGGACCACGCGCACCTGACGAACAGCTTCCGACGCGCGGTCGGCCGCCCGCCCAGCCGCGCACGCGGCGACGTGACCGCGCAGGACCTGCGCGCCGCGAGCAAGCGCCTGCAAGCGGAGCCGCGCGCCCGCACCTAGCTTCGTCGTCTTTCTCCCCTCGAGCGAGAGCGGACGACCCATGACGACGACGCACGCGCCCGCGCGGCAAGACCGCGCCCACGACGAAGCCGAGATCACCGCGCACATCCGCGGACTCTTCCAGGCCTACAAGAACGGCGACCGCGCGGCGATCGAGCGCGGCCACACGCGCGATTGGCGCGGCTTCCAGATCGCGAGCAAGTCGATCGTGCACGGGATCGACGAGTTCATGGCGGTCGCCGATCGACTGCTCTCGACGTTCAAGATCAAGCGGTTCACGCTCGACGAAGTCGAGTTCGAGTTCCACGGAGAGCTCGCGATCGTCTTCTACGTCGCGCACGAGTGGCTCGAGACGGAGGGAGGAGGAGAGCGCGTCATGCGCTTCCGCTCGATCGATCTGTATCGGAGGGAGCGCGGGGCGTGGAGGGGCGGCACTCTTCATCGAAGAAAAGCCGCA
>CAZOLL010000028.1:14744-17441 GCA_964580365.1 uncultured Phycisphaeraceae bacterium | reverse complement strand
AAGGGCGAGGTCGCGCAAGGCGGGATGGGCGTGATCCTCCGCGTGTGGGACCAGGACCTGCGCCGCCACCTCGCGATGAAGGTGATGTTGGACGAGAGAGCCGGCGAGCCGTCGCGGCTGTCGCGCTTCTTGGAGGACGCGCAGGTCACGGGACAGCTCGATCACCCCGGCATCGTCCCGGTCCACGAGCTCGGCATCGACGCGCAGGGCCGCGTGTTCTTCACGATGAAGTTCGTGAAGGGGATCACGCTCGCGGAAGTCCTCGACGCGGTGGCGTCCAACGACCCGGAGTGGAGCCGCACGCGCGCGTTGTCGGTGGTGCTCCGCGTCTGCGAAGCGATGGCGTTCGCGCACGACAAGGGGGTGATCCATCGCGATCT
Organism: uncultured Phycisphaeraceae bacterium; assembly: GCA_964580365.1. Classification (GTDB taxonomy): domain Bacteria; phylum Planctomycetota; class B15-G4; order B15-G4; family JADJEK01; genus CAZBOK01. The sequence continues at coordinate 17,061 of CAZOLL010000028.1, read as the reverse complement.
CAAGCCGGCGAACGTGATGGTCGGCAAGTTCGGCGAGACCTACGTGATGGACTGGGGCCTCGCGCGGGTGATCGGGCGGACGGACGCGAAGGACCTCCGCATCCGGCCCGACGCGAGCGTGAGCGTGCGCACCGAGCGGCGCGCCGAGAAGGGGTCGGCGCCCGACTCCCCCATTTACACGATGGACGGAGACGTCGTCGGCACGCCGGCCTACATGCCGCCCGAGCAGGCGATGGGCGACCTCGATCGCGTGGGACCGCAGAGCGACGTCTACGCGGTCGGCGCGATCCTCTACCACCTGCTGACCGGGCGCATGCCGTACGTCGAACCGGGCGCACACCCGCCCGGTCGCGTGATCGTGGAGATGGTGCGGCACGCGCCGCCGGCGCCGGTGCATTCGCTCACGAAGGACGTCCCCGCGGAACTCGAAGCGATCTGCGAGAAGGCGATGGCGCGGAGGATCGAGGACCGGTACCCGACGATGGGCGACCTCGCGCGCGACCTGCGCGCGTTCCTCGAGCAGCGGGTCGTGAGCGCGTACGAGACCGGCGCGATCGCCGAGATCCGGAAGTGGGTCGTGCGGAACAAGGCGTTGGCCGCCGCGGCGGCCGCGCTCGTCCTGGTGCTGGTCGTCGCGATCGTCGTGGTGTCGAAGCAGAACGTCGAGGTCACCGCCCAGCGCAACGTCGCGCTCGCGCGCAAGGCGGAGTTCGACCAGTTGGCGGGAGTGGTGCTGCTCGACGATGCGACGAACACCGAGGCGAAGCTCTACCCCGCGTGGCCGGAGCAGATCCCGGCGATGGAGAAGTGGCTCACGAGCGACGCGCGGAACCTCGAAGACCTGAAGCCGATGCTGGCCAAGACGCTCGCGGACCTCGAGGGACGCGCATTGCCGCGGACGGACGGCGAAGCCGAGGTCGCCCGACTCGAACCCGCGGCGACCGCGCGCCGGGCGTGGCGCTTCGAAAAGGAGGAAGACCGCTTCCTGCACGACACGCTGGCGAAGCTCTCGACCGACATCGCGGCGTTCGAGGGGGATGCGAAGAAGGGCGTCGAGCAGCGCCTGGCGTGGGCGAAGAAGATCGGCGACCTCACGCTCCACCATCCGAACGCGCGCGTGACGTGGGACGACGCCCGCGCTTCGATCGCGAAAGCGGACGGTGTGGTCGCGTCGTCGCTCTACCGGGGATCGCCGATCGATTTGAAGCCGCAGATGGGCCTCGTGCCGATCGGCATGAATCCGACGACGAAGCTCTGGGAGTTCTACGAGCTGCGCTCGGCGTGCGACCTCGAAGCGGGCGAGGACCCGGCGAGGGTGCAGATCCCGTCGTTCGAGGACGACGACTCGATCGATGTGAAGGACGCGACGGGGATCGTGCTCGTGCTGATCCCGGGCGGGACGTTCTTGCAGGGAGCGCAGCCGCAGGACCAGAGCGCGCCGAATTTCGATCCATGGGCGAAGGACGACGAGACGCCGCAGCAGGTGACTCTGTCGCCGTACTTCCTGGCGCGGCACGAAGTGACGCGCGGCCAGTGGAAGCGCATCACCGACGGTGGCGCGCCCTCGGCAGACCCGATCGGCGCATCTTTCCCGGAGGACACGAGCGGAATGGGATGGACCCATCCGGTCGACACGGTGTCGTGGGACGATTGCACCTCGACGCTCGCACGAGTCGGACTCGCGCTGCCGACGGAGGCGCAATGGGAGCGCGGCGCTCGCGGCGGCACGTCGACCGTGTGGTGGACAGGAGATCAAGCGAGTTCGCTGCGCGGCGCTGCGAACCTGCTCGATCAGAAGGCCGAGCGGGTGTTTCCGCAGTGGGGTCGGCAGGAGGGCGACTTCGACGACGAGTTCGTCGGCCGGTCACCGGTCGGCCGCTGCCGCGCGAATGCGTTCGGTCTGTTCGACGTGCACGGCAACGTGTGGGAATGGTGCGCCGACCTGTACTCGATCCAGTACGCGACTCCGCGGAGCGGCGACGGCCTCCGCGACCCGCCCGTGTCCGGCCCTGCACTCCACGTCCACCGAGGCGGCGGCTTCATCAACCCCGCATCGGTCGCGCGGTCCGCGGTCCGCACGCGATTCGTCGCGTCGTTCCGCGATTACAACCTCGGACTCCGCGCCGCCCGGGTTCTCCACTGATCGGATTCACGGCGTCTTGCCACGAGAACGACGGGCGACGTGCCCGTGCTCGTGTTCGGGCTCGTGCTCGGGCGAGTGGTGGGGGGAGGGGACCGGGGGGGGGGGGGGGGGCGGGGGCGGGAGGGGGGGGGGGGGGGGGGGCCCGGCGGCGCGGCGGCGCAGGGGCGCCGCCGG
>CAZOLL010000028.1:13300-14734 GCA_964580365.1 uncultured Phycisphaeraceae bacterium | reverse complement strand
GGGCTCGTGCTCGTGCTCGTGCTCGTGCTCGGAAACGTGCGCGTGCTCGCGATCGCGGGCGTTTACGTGCTCGTTGAGGCGCACGGAAACGTGCTCGAGAACGTGCGCCCAAACGGCCACGTACACGAACACGTGCGCGCGAACGAGCACGAGCACGTTCGCGCTCGCGAGCACGCGCACGTTTCCGAGCACGTAACCGAGCACGAGCACGAGCACGTCCCCTCCCCCGAATGCCCGACTCCCGCTTCGCCTTCCGCCCGCGTTCCCTTACCCTGTCCCGCCGAATGTCCTCCCGACTCGACACCATCTCCGACGCCGTCCTCTCCGGCTCCCCCCTCGACCGGGACGACGCGGTCTTCCTCCACGATGCCGCCGACCTCGCGACGCTCGGCTTCCTCGCCGACTCCGTCCGGCGCCGCCTGCATCCCGAAGGGATGGTCACGTACATCGTCGACCGCAACATCAACCCGACGAACGTCTGCGTGACCGACTGCGACTTCTGCGCGTTCTACCGGCGGCCGACGAGCGACGAGGGTTACGTCCTCGATCGTGCCACCATTTACAAGAAGCTCGACGAGCTGGTCGCCGCGGGCGGCGTCCTCGTCCTGATGCAGGGCGGTCACCACCCCCACCTGCGCACCGATCACTACGAGGGCCTCCTGCGCGACCTGCGCGCGAAGTACCCGACGCTCCACCTCCACGCGATGTCGCCGCCGGAGATCCAGCACCTCGCCGCGATCGACAAGATCCCGATCTCCGAGGTCATCGCGCGCCTGAAGGCCGCGGGCATGGCGTCGATCCCGGGCGGCGGCGCGGAGATCCTCGTCGACCGCGTGCGCAAGATCATCGCGCCGAAGAAGTGCTCGTCGAACGAGTGGCTCGACGTGATGCGCGAAGCGCACCGCCAGGGCCTGAAGACGACGGGCACGATGATGTTCGGCCACGTCGAGACGTCCGCCGATCGCATCGAGCACCTGTTCCGCCTGCGCGAGCTGCAGGACGAGACTTCCGGCTTCACCGCGTTCGCCTGCTGGAACTACCAGAACGCGAAGGGCACGCGCCTCGAGGCGGAGAAGACCACGCCCGCGACGTACCTGCGCGTCGTCAGCGTCGCGCGCATCGTGCTGCACAACATCCCGAACATCCAGGCGAGCTACGTGACGCAGGGCGCGAAGTGCGCGCAGGCGTCGCTCCGCTTCGGCGTGAACGACTTCGGCGGCGGGATGATGGAGGAGAACGTCGTGTCCGCGGCCGGCACGTTCGAGCTGATCCAACTCGCCGAGATCGAGCGACAGATCACGCGCGCGGGGTTCACGCCGCGGCAGCGCAACTTCTTCTACGAGATCATCGATGCGCGCGGTGCCGTCCGCGCGCCGGCGGAGGCGGTGGCATGAACGACCGCCTGTTCTTCGATCGCATGCGTCGCGCGGGGCT
>CAZOLL010000028.1:0-13290 GCA_964580365.1 uncultured Phycisphaeraceae bacterium | reverse complement strand
GCGATCGCCGAGAAGGTCGAGGCGAAGGTGCGCCTCTCGTTCGACGACGGCGTCAAGCTGTTCGCCAACGAGGATCTGAACGCCGTGACCGCGCTCGCCGACCGTGTGCGCCGTCGTCTTCACGGCGACGTCGCGTGGTTCAACGTGAACATGCACGTGAACTACACGAACGTCTGCAACAAGCTGTGCAAGTTCTGCGCGTTCCAGCGCCTGCCGAACCAGGAAGGCGCCTACACGATGTCGCCGGACGACGTCGCGCAGAAGGTGAAGGAGCGCAGCCACGAGCCCGTGACCGAGATCCACATGGTCGCGGGCATCAACCCGAAGCTCCCCTACTCCTACTACCTCGACCTCCTGCACGCGGTGAAGGCGGCGAAGCCGTCGATCCACGTGAAGGCGTTCACGATGGTCGAGATCGAGGAGATTGTCCGCGTCGCGAAGAAGCCGCTCGAGGCGGTGTTCGCCGATCTCGTCGAAGCCGGGCTCGGCTCGTTGCCCGGCGGCGGCGCGGAGATCTTCGCCGAGCGCGTGCACCAGGCGATCTTCCCGCTGAAGATCGGCGCCGACCGCTGGCTCGAGATCGCGCGCGTCGCGCACAAGGCCGGGCTCAAGTCGAACTGCACGATGCTCTACGGCCACATCGAGACGATCGAGGAGCGCGTCGACCACCTCGCGCGGCTGCGCGAGCTGCAGGACGAGACGCGCGGCTTCCAGACGTTCATCCCGCTCGCGTTCCATCCCGACAACTCGGAGATGGCGGACATCCCCGCGCCGACCGCGCACGACGACCTGCGCACGATCGCCGTCGCGCGCCTGCTGCTCGACAACATCCCGCACGTGAAGGCCTACTGGATCATGCTCGGCATCGCGACGGCGCAGCTCGCGCTGACCTGCGGGGCGGACGACATCGACGGCACCGTGAGCGAAGAGAAGATCTACCACGACGCCGGCGCGACGACGCCGCAGTCGCTCACGCGCGCCGAGCTCGTGAAGCTGATCCACGACGCCGGCTTCGAGGCGGTCGAGCGCGACACGCTCTACCGCGAGATCCGGCGCGAGGAAGCCCGGGTGTGACGGAGCAAGAGCGCCGGCCGGCACGACCGCGGTGGTTTCTCCGCGTCGCGCTCGCGTTGTTCGCCACCCTCGTCGCGTTGAAGGCGGGCGACCTCGTCATCGGGTGGCTCGACCCGTTCGGCATCTCGCACTTCACGAACAACGAGCGCTTCAAGCCGTTCCTGCGACCGATGAGCGGCAAGGACGCGCCCGCGGGATGGGAAGAGCTGGTCCCCGACAGCGACGTCGACGCGGGAGCGCACTACCGCATCAACAAGCTGGGCTTCCGCGGCCGCGAGTTCGACACGAAGAAGCCGGCGGGGAAGTTCCGCATCGTCGTGCTCGGCGACTCGGTGACCTTCGGCTGGGGCGTCGCCGACGGCGAGTGCATGACCACGCTGCTCGAGCGCGCGCGGCGCGCGCGCGGCGGCCGCGAGGTCGAGGTGTTGAACCTCGCGGTGCAGGGGTACGAGTCGGTCCAGCAGTTCTTCGTGTTCCAGAAGAAGGCGCTCGCGCTCGAGCCGGACCTCGTCCTGTTCTTCTTCAACCGCAACGACGTCGCGATCGATCACGAGGAGTCGCGCCGCATCGAGGCGCTCGCGCGCGAGCGCGGCCGCGGCGCCAGCCTCTTGTCCGTCCTCCTCACCGACGGTTGGCCGCGGCGCGCGATGTCGGCGGTGCTGCCGAACCTGCGTCATCTCGCGATGTACCAGTTGATCTTCCGCATGTCGCCGCAGGACGAGCAGGAGCTGATCGCGCAGTATTCGTCGATGACGGAGGGCACGCGGCTCTCGCTCGACCTGTATGCGCGCGCGGCGCGCGCGGCGGAGGGACGCGGCGTGAAGCTCGCGCTGTTCGACCTCTACGGCGTGCCGGCGATCGCCGCCGGCTGCGCCGAGCGCAACGTGCCCTACGCGTCGATCGCGTGGGATCGTCCGGCGCTCGACCGCGAGTTCCGCAACAGCGCGGCCGACCCGCACCCGAACGCACGCGGCCACGCGATGTTCGCGGACAACGCGTTGAAGGCGCTCGATCGGCTCGAACTCCTGCCCGAGGGACTGCGGCGGTGAACGGTCGCGACGCGAGGCTCCGCATCGGCGCGGTGCCCTACTTGAACGCGCGCCCGCTCGTCGAGGGCCTCGCGGAGGATCCGCAGGTCGATTACCGCGAAGACCTGCCGTCGCGTCTCGCCCGCGACCTCGCGGACGGCGGGCTCGACGTCGCGCTCGTCTCGGCGATCGAGGCCGCGAAGCACCCGGAGTTCTCGATCGTGTCCGGAGCGTGCCTCGCGAGCGACGGCGACGTCGACAGCGTGCTGCTGAAAGGGACGAAGCCGATCGCGGAAGCGCGGAGCATCGCGCTCGACGGCGCGAGCCTGTGCGCCGCCGCGCTGGCGCGGGTCGTCGTGCGCGGGCTCCACGAGCGCGCGGACGTCGCGTTCACGCCGGTCGGCCCGGCGCCGGACCCGCGCGCGACCGGTTCCGACCTCACGCTCGTGATCGGAGACGCCGCGCTGCTCGGGCCGCGCGACCTGCCGGTGGTCGTCGACCTCGGCGCGGAGTGGACGCGCGCGACGGGGTTGCCGTTCGTGTGGGCCGTCTGGCTCGCGCGTCCGTCCGCGGACCGCGCGCGGCTCGGCGCGCTCCTCGATGCCGCGGCCGCGCGCGGACTTCTCGAACGCGACGCGCACGCCGACCGCTTCGCCGCGGAGAACCGCATCGAGCGCGACCGCGCGCGTCGGTACCTCTCGAGCTCGATCCGCTTCGCGCTCGACGCGCGCGCGCGTGAAGGCCTCACGAGGTTCTTCGAGCTGGCCGCGCGGTTCGCGCCGGAGTGCACGCGCCCCGGCATCGCTTGATTCGACGTCGTCGCGTCCTACCATCCGCGGCGATGGGCACCGCGGCGGCGAGAGAACGGGCGAAGAGCGCCGGCAACAACGCGAAGACACGCGCGCCTGCGGCGCCGGCCGCGCCGGCGAAGCCCGCCGAATCCACCGAGGCCACCGCCCGCAAGATGGCGGAGCGCCAGCGCGAGATCTCGGTCTCCGAGTTCTTCACGAAGAACCGCCACCTCCTCGGCTTCGACAACCCGCGGAAGGCGCTGCTGACGGCCGTGAAGGAAGCGGTCGACAACAGCCTCGACGCGTGCGAGGAGTCGCGGATCCTCCCCGACATCCAGGTGGTCGTGAAGCCGGTCGCCGGCGCGGACGATCGCTTCACGATCTCGGTCACCGACAACGGGCCGGGCATCGTCGCGGCGCAGGTGCCGTCGGTGTTCGCGCGGCTCCTGTACGGCTCGAAGTTCCACCGCCTGCGCCAGTCGCGCGGCCAGCAGGGCATCGGCATCTCGGCGGCGGCGATGTACGGCCAGCTGACGACCGGCAAGCCGATCAAGGTCACGACGCGGATCTCGAAGAAGAAGCCGGCCGAGCAGTTCGAGCTGCGCATCAACACGCTGAAGAACCGGCCGGAGGTGCAGCACCACCGGCACATCCCCGACTGGGAGATCGAGCACGGCACGCGCGTCGAGGTCGAGCTCGAAGCGCGGTACCAGAAGGGCCGTCAGTCGGTCGACGACTTCCTCGAGCAGGTCGCGATCGCGAACCCGCACCTCGAGATGACCTATCAGCCGCCCGAGGGCGAGCCCGTGAAGTTCGCGCGCGCGACCAAGGAGCTGCCGGTCGAGGCGAAGGAGATCCAGCCGCACCCGCACGGCGTCGAGCTCGGCATGCTGATCGAGCTGGCGAAGGTCGCGACGTCCCGGCACCTCTCGGGCTTCCTGCAGTCGCACTTCTCGCGCGTCTCGCGCGGCGTCGCGGAGACGATCTGCAAGGAAGCCGGCGTCGACGCGGCGACGCCGATCACGCGCGTGCACGGCCCCGACCTGGAGAAGATCCACCGGGCCATCGGGCGCGTGAAGATCATGGCGCCGCCGACCGACTGCCTGTCGCCCGTCGGCGAAGCGCTTGTGCTCGCGGGTCTCAAGAAGGAGGTCGATGCCGACTTCTATTCCGCCGCGACGCGCTCGCCGGCGGTCTACCGCGGCAATCCGTTCCAAGTGGAGGTCGGCATCGCGTACGGCGGCGCGGCGCTTCCCGCCGAAGAGCCGGTGCGCCTCTTGCGCTTCGCGAACCGGGTCCCGCTCCTCTACCAGCAGGGCGCGTGCGCGGTGTTCAAGGCGTGCGTGACCACGGACTGGCGCAACTACCACCTCTCGCAACCGAAGGGTGCGCTTCCGGTCGGCCCGATGGTCGTGTTCGTCCACGTCGCGTCGGCGTGGGTGCCGTTCACCTCCGAGTCGAAGGAGGCGATCGCGCACTACCCGGAGATCATCCGGGAGATCCGACTCGCGCTGCAGGAGTGCGGTCGCCGGATGATGCATCACATCTCGCGGCGCCGCCGCGAGGCGATCGAGGCGAAGAAGCGCTCCTACATCGACAGCTTCATCCCCCACATCGGCGACGCGCTGAAGGACATCCTCCGCTTGAAGGACGTCGAGCGCGAGAGCGCGTGCCGCCGGCTGAAGAAGATCCTCGAGAAGACGCGGAAGCTCTGAGATGGCGAAGCCGAAGAAGCGCTCGAAGAAGAACGACGACGAGCTGTCGAAGCGGCGCGACAAGGAGACGGTGGAGCAGATCCGCCGCGTCGCGCGCGAAGTGCGCGGCCGCATCGAGAAGCTGCAGAAGCCCGAGCTGAAGACGCCGCTGCGCGCGCTGTCGAACGTCCACTACGACAAGAAGAACGGGTACTTCGAGATCGGCCGCCAGCGGTCCGTGCGCACGCTGTCCGTGAACACGGTGAAGACGTTTGCACAGACGCTGAAGATGATGTCGCTCTCGAAGGACATGGTCGAGACCGACGACTTCGCGACCAAGCGAGACGCCTACTACGTGACCAAGAACTGGGGCGAGGCGCGCTTCGACGAGCAGACCGAGTCCGACACCGTGATGGACGACATCGAGGCGATGTTCAGCCTGCACGGCCTCACGCGCGAGCAGTTGCGCTTCTACCCGGACGAGCACGGCGGCGCCGTCGCGGGCGACCTCGTCGTGATCGACCGCGACCGCGATTCGGGGAAGGACATCCGCATCGACTGCACGAAGTTCGGCTCGGGCGCCTACTCGATCCCCTCGTCGGTCGAGCACCTCGGGTTCGAGACGAAGGCGAAGTTCATCCTCGTCATCGAGACCGGGGGCATGTTCCAGCGCCTCGCGGCGCACGCGTTCTGGAAGCGCACGCACTCGATCCTCGTGTCGATGGGCGGCGTGCCGACGCGCGCGACGCGGAGGTTCATCCGGCGGCTTTCCGACCAGATCGGCATCCCGGTCTACGCATTCGTCGACTGCGACCCGTACGGCATCGCGAACATCTACCGCACGCTAAAGGTCGGCTCCGGCAACGCCGCGCACGTGAACCGCTTCTTCTGCGTGCCGCGCGCGCGCTACCTCGGGGTGACGCCGCAGGACATCGTCGACTACAAGCTGCCGACGCACCCGCTGAAGGAGGTCGACGTCAAGCGCGCGAAGGACGCGCTGAAGAACGACCCGTTCTTCACCGAACACGTCGAGTGGAAGAAGGCGATGGAACTGCTCCTCGAGCTCGGCCAGCGCGCCGAGCAGCAGGCGTTCGCAAAGTTCGGACTCGACCACGTGCTGACCGAGTACCTTCCGCACAAGCTGAAGCACCCGGAGAGGTTCTTGCCGTGAAGATCCCGTCGCTCGCGCCGACCCCGCTCGTCCTGCTCGTCCTGCTCGTCCTGGTCGCGCCGTTCGCGCTTGCCGGCTGCATGGGCGTCGGCGACGGTGAGCTGAACACCGAAGCGCCGAAACTCAAAGTCGAGCTCTCGATCGACAAGGCCGAGTACGGGATCGGTTCGCCCGTCATTGCGACGGTGAAGGTGACGAACACCGGCGACGCTCCCGAGTCGCTCGTCATGCCCTCCGCCCGCACCGTCAATCTGATGCGGCACGTCGAGGGCGCGGACGAGCCCCAATCCAGCCCGGTCGCCGCGTCCGATCTCGAGCAACCGGAATTCACCCGGATCGACGCCGGCAAGTCGGTCGAGCGTCGCCTGCTCCTGCCGCTCGCGACGAACCAGGCCGGCTCATTCGAGTTGTTCTGCGTATACCACAGCGAGGCGGACGAATCCCTGGGCGCCGCATTGCCGTCGGGTTGGGTTCCCTATCGCGTCAAGGATGAAGTCCTCGTGCGTCGCGACGGCGAGGGGCGGATCCTCCATACCGAGGCGGAGCGGATCGCGACCGAGTACTTCAAGCGCGAATCCGCCGGCGTCGATTCGAAGTTCGTGCTCGACCAGCGCACCCACATGCCGATGTTCTGGGTCACGGTCCGCTTCGCCGCCCCCGACACGGAAGGCCGCGGCTGGCGCTCGTGTTTGGTCGACGCGTGGGTGGGCGTCGTGAAAGGCGAGCTCGACGACCCGATTCCCCACGACGGCGGGCGATAGTTCCCGCGAGCGTCGGGGCCTGCGGCTTCTTCACTTCTTGACCTCGCGTTCATCGCGATCGCATCTCCGCCGGAAGACTGCGCGCCGAGCTCGGGGTCCGTTCGACGGCGGTGATCAGCGATGATCACCGGATCGCGACTCGGTTTTTGCGCTCGACAGCGGACGCCGATCTGTAGTCTCCCGGCGCCGGTATCCGCTTCGACCCAGTGCTGACCCGCCTCATGGCGGCCGCGGGTTTGCCGTGTCTGGTCGATTGTCGTCACGCGAACCGATCGCGATCCACGACCCCAACTCGCTTGCGTCGGCAACACAATTGCGTTGTCGGCGGTCCTTTCAGTCACAATCGGCACGCGACCGCGGGTCGCTTCCCAATGAGGAGAACGGTGATGAGATGGGCGTTTCTCGCCGCGCTGTTCTGCGGCGTCTGGATGGGCAGCCCCTGCGCCCTCGCGCAGGATCCGTATACGGACCCGAACCCCGACCTGAACAGAGCGCCCGACGAGCTGCCGACGCACGTCGTGAAGGTGCTGCGCACGAGCAACAAGGCTCAGACCAATCGATACGTGCCGAAGGTGTACAACCTGCAGCACGTGAACCCCTATGCGGTCATCCGCTGGGTGCGGCGGTTCATGCAGATCGAGGAGAGCGGCTGGGAGTCGTTCGCCAATCCGGACCTGAACGGCGGAAAGCTTCTCGTGATCTGCCCGGAGTACCAGATCCCGGGACTCGACCAGCTCATCGCGACGATCGATCGCGAGCAGTTGACGAGCGCGGCCGGCACGAAGCGCATCTGCTATCGACTGCGTCACCGCGACGCGAACGACGCGGACGTCCAGGCGCAGGCGGCCATGGAGGGCACCGCGAACGCCCTCTTGATCCCCGACCCGCAACTGAATGCGTGGTTCGTGCAGGACACGCCGTCGGGCTTCGATCGCATCGCCAACGCGGTGATCGCGACCTATGACCAGCCGACGCCGCAGATCGAGGCTCTCCTCACGGTGTATGAGCTCGATCTCTCCGACGATGGACGCCTCGGACTCGATTACGTTTCGTGGAAGAACGGCCCGGGCCGCAACCTCTTCGCGGCCGGCGCGTTCTTCCAGCGCGAGAAGATCGACAGCCTCGAGGGGACCACGAGTCCGCTCTTCAACTCCGGAAACGGGACGTCCGGATTGCCCGGACGCGAATGGGAAAGCGGTGGGCGCAACATCGCCTACTTCTACGACGTCCCCTCCGCCTACTTCCAATACCTGGTGTCCAAGGGTCTCGCTCGGGTCCTGACTTCGTCGAAGTTGGTCGCGCTCAATCGGAACCTCGCATCACTGTCGGTCGGCGAGAGCATCCTTTTCTACAAGGTCAATGACGGCGGAGATCTCCGGGGCGGCTCGAGGCTCGCGCAGCTCGACCCGTACGGCGACCTGCCGCCGACGATCGACACCTCGAAGACGGGAGAGCTCACGGACGCGCTCGGCGCGTTCCGCGTGGATCACCCGGACAATCGCACGGTCGTTCCGAAGCTGCAGACCCGCTCGCTCGGAGCGGCTGGCGTCGGCTTCTTCTTCTCGTTCACGCCGACGATCAACCAGAAAGGTGCGACCCTCGCTCTCAGCATGTCGATCGTCAATCACACGGGATACGCGGACGACGGCACGCCGGTGCTCGCGAGCCGCGCGGTCGACACCGTCATGAAAGTGCCGCACAACACCCACGTCACTACGTTCGGCGGACTGGTCCGGCAACGACGCGTCGACAGCGCCAACAAGATGCCGTGGCTCGGCGACCTCCCGATCGTCGGCTACCTGTTCGGCGGCGAGTCGCGCCTCGACCAGAAGACGCTCGTCGTCTGCACCATGCAGACGCTGGTTCTCGCCGACCTCAAGAACGGCGGTCGCAACGGGAACGACGCCGACGACGAGTTGTACAAGCGCGCGCGCAACGAGGTCGACACGCGCGCGATGGACAAGTCCCCCGGCTTCCTGAGCAAGTGAACGACGAGGAAACCAGACCATGAATCTCAAGATGCAGATCTGGACGGTGACGGTCGGGGCGATCCTCCTCGTGTCGACCGCGAATGCACAGAACCCGTTCTTCGGTCCGGACCAGGCCGCCGGAGTGCAGGCGGTCAACGGCAACACGAGCCCCGCGCAGGGCTTCTCGACCGGAGAGACGAACAGCCGGATCGACGACTACGTCAATCAGGACGAGCAAATCAACATCGACCCGAACGCCGGCGTGATCAAGGTGCTTCGCGTCAACCAAAAGAACCTGATCAATGACTACGTGACCGCCGTCTTCCCGATCCGTCACGCGAACCCGCGCGAGATCCGCGATGTCTTCCGCCTTATTACCAGCAAGGAAGGCGGCCGCGCGGAAGTGATCATCGACAAGGTGAAGAAAGAGAACTTCCTGCAGGTGATCTGCCCGAAGTTCCAGGTCGAGTGGATCCGTCAGGCGTTGGAAGGACTCGACGCCGATTGGGTGCTGCAGGGCAGGGACGGTTCCACCACGGGCGTCTACTACACCCAGTACCGCCCTGCGGACACGCTCGACGTCTTCGCGGCCAACTACGCCGGCGAAGGCTCCACTGCCGTCGATCGCTTCCGCAACACGCTTGCGCGTCGCGACGAGCCGTACCGCACCGAGGCCTATCTCAAGGCGTGTGCTGAATTCGATCAGCCGCCGCCGCAGGCCCTGCTGAAGTTCCGCGTGTACGAGGTCGACACGTCGAACGATCTCAAGCTCGGAGTCGACTGGATCGCCTGGAAGAACGGCCCTGGTCGTTCTCTCTTCGAGGCGATCTTCGCCGGCCACGAGGCGAACCACCACTTCAAGAACGCCACCGGCTTCTTCGATCCGAACCTCGGCGCGGGCGCGATCATCAGCCCGGGCAAGCACACGATCGACAGCGACTCGAACCAGTACCTGCTCTCGGCGAACTATCTGCTGACGTCCGCCTACCTCGACTTCCTGCGCGTCAAGGGCAAGGCCCGCGCGCTGGCGGAGCCCGAGCTGTTCGTGTTCAGCAACAACACCGCCACGTGGACGTCGTCGGACCAGTTCCTCTCGTTCGACGTGAACCCCGATGACCCCGGCGCCGCGGGCCTGACGCCGGCGCGAATCGACTTCGGCAGCGACTTCTCCGTCCACGACGACGTGACACTGAACCACAACACCGGCGCTGGAACGAACCACCTCGGCATCACGCTGAAGGTGAAGCCGGTGATCGGCACCGAGTCGTCCGAGGTCGCCATCGAGCTCGAAGTGACCGACCTCATCGGCGAGACGCCGCAGGGCACGCCGATCGTCAGCTCGCGCAGGCTGGTCACGAAGCTCCGCCTCGTCGACGGCCAGCCGTTCGTGTTCGGCGGCCTCACCCGCGAGGAGGAGATCGACTCGAGCCAGAAGGCGCCTGTGCTCGGCGACATCCCCGTGCTCGGCTACCTGTTCGGTCAGGAAACCGACAGCGCACGGCGCAAGGAGCTCGTCTTCACCTGCATCCCGCGCTTCTTCCAGGGCGCGCCGAAGGTGGTCGAGGATCCTGAGTACATCGACACGATCTCCAAGGTCACGAAGCGCAACTGCGAGCTCGAAGTCCCGAGCAACTGCTTCGGTTGGGATCAGCTGATCTTCGGCGTCACCGAGCACCACAGCCCCGACGAGGATCCGGGCTGCGCCGAAGTGAAGCGGACCGAGACGTTCGTCGAGGAAGGCTTCGCGCCGCCTCCGGTCGAGCAGAAGTAACGACTCGGGCGCGCGTCGAGCGCAACAAGCGACGGAGCCCTCCCGCGTCTCATCGACGCGCGAGGGCTCCGTCGTTTCCGTGGACGTCCCGGGTCGTTCAGCTCACTGCTGCGGTTCCTCGCGTCCGTCGAACTGCGCGATGAAGTCGATCAGGTTGCCGTCGATGTAGTCGTAGGTCGCGAAGAAGTTCGAGGTCAGCTCGTTGAGGTTGGTCGCGTTGACGACCGACTGGAAGATGCCGACGTTCTCGATGAACAGGGAGCGCGGCTCGTTCGCGTACGACTCGATGCGCACGTTGAAGATGCCGCGGTTGTCGGACGTCTGCGGGAAGACGAGCCGCATGCCGTAGATGTGCGGCTTGCGCTGCAGGCAGTTGAAGTCCTCTTCCTCCATGTTGAACAGCGAGCGCGACATGAACTCGCGCGAGTCATAGAAGTTGCGGGCGTTGACGAGCGACCGCACCACGAAGTTCTGCAGCATGAACTGCGGCACGCCGAGGTGCTGGAACGCGAGCGACGCAAGGATCTCGAGCCGTTCCTGGAACGACTCGCGGCTGATGCCGGACATCTCCTCGCGCAGCTGGATGCGGTCCGGGAGGAACGTCGCGCTCGAGATCATGTTCGGCGCGGACGGCGGGTTCGAGAGCGAGGCGCCGCCGGGGATCAGCGAGAAGTTCTGGTACTGGCAACGCGCGTCGCTGAACGCCGCGGCGTGGACCTTCTGCAGGTCCACCGGTGTGTGCTGCTTGGGCGGGTGGAGCATCTCGGCCAGGTAGGCGATGCTCCGCATCGGGTAGTCCATGAATCGCTCCGTCGCGAAGAAGCGCGCAAGTTAGCGCGGCCGGGCGGTTCTCACCACATCGAGCCGCTCGCGGGCCCCTCACCAGAGGCGAATGCGGCGGGCGAGCACGTACCGGTACACGAGGAGCGGGACCATCGACGACGCGACCAGCACGAGGCAGAGCGCCGCGACGACCGCGTCGCGCTGCGTGTGGACGAGCGAGTACACGCGGTTGGGCAATGTGTCGGACCCGCTCGGCAGGAGCACGATGCAGTCGAGCTCGCGCATCGAGAGCAGGAAGCCGACGACCATCGCGCCGAGGAAGCCGTCGAGCGCCGCGGGGAGCACGACACGCGTGAGGATCGACGGGAAGCGCTTACCCGCCATGCGAGCCGCCTCCTCCGCCTGCGGGTCGATGTTCTTCAGCTGCGCGCGAGCGATGAGGATCGCGAAGGGCAGGAAGCGCGCGACGTAGGTGAGCAGCACGAGCGCGGTCGACGGGTACACGAGGTCGGCGAGCGGGTTCCAGCGGTGGTTCCAGAACCGGATCTGCCCGATCGCGAGCATGATCGACGGCACCGCCACCGGCAAGAGCAGGAGCACGGCAAGCCGGCGCGACCCCGCCGCCGAGCGCGCGCGTTCGATCCGGTACGCGAGCAGGAACCCGAGCGCCGCCATCACGAAGCCGGCGCCGGCGGAGAGGAGGATCGAGCGGCCGATGTCTGGGCCGGCGTCGGTGAACGCCCCGATCAGCGCGTCGAAGCGCGTCTCGGACGGCCCCCGCAGCGTCCAACGCAACAGTTCGGTGAGCGGCAGGATCGTCGCGAGCGCTGCGACCGCAAGCACGAGGACGAACGCGGGCCACCGCCACGGGCCGAGCCTTCGCTCCTTCGGCGGCATGCGGAGCTGGCCGGGCACGGTGCGCTCGGACCTGCCCTCGAGCCGCAGGAGCCACGGCACGACGAGCGCGACGATCAAGATGAGCGGCAACGACGCGACCGCGGCGTCCTCGGACGAACGCATCTTGCTGAACTGGTAGAAGACCTCGGTCGCGAAGACCTGGAACACCTTGTCCGGCGGGCCGGTGAATGACAGGTAGTCGGGGATCGAGAAGTCGCACACCGCGAAGACGAAGACGAAGACCGAGCCGCACGCGATCGCCGGCGCGGCGAGCGGCAAGGTCACCTTGAGGAACGCCGCGCGGCCGCCGCGCGCGAGGCTCGCGGCCTCCTCCGCCGCGCCGTCCACGCGCGAGAACCCCTGCGCCGCGAGCAGCGCAACGAGCGGGAACAAGGCGATCGTCTCGAGGAACCACGTGCCTCCGACACCCGCGAGCGTCGGCAGGGGGAAGTCCTTGCCGAGCAGGTTCTCGAGGTCGGTGCGCAGGACCGTGTAGGCGATGCCGGTCACGTACGGCGGGACGATCAGCGGCGCGGCGCACAGCACGCCGAGCACGGAGCGACCCGGCAGGTCGGTGCGCGCGACGAGGAAACCGATCGGCGCGCCAATCAGCGTCGCGAAGAACGCGGTGCCGACGCCGACCAGGAGCGAGTTGCCGAGCAAGCCGCGCTGCCGCTCGTCGAGGAGCAGGTGCTGGAAGCGCTCGAGCGTGAACGCGCCGTCGGCGAAGCACGCCGAGCCGAGCAAGAGCAAGGGCGGCAGCACGCAGAGCAGGATGAACGCGGCGAGGGCGCTTCCGAGGAGCAACGACCGGACGTTCATGCGTTCTCACGAGCGCCGACGCCCGGCGCGGTCCGAAGCATAGAGGAGAGAAGCACCTACGCGCGCACCTCGAACTCTCGGGACGGCTTCGATCGCGGAGTTCGCGGCGTTCGGGCTCAGGTCTGCGCACCGCTCGTTCCGAAAAAACCGGGAGCGCGCGCGCCCCACACGCGGCAATCGGATGCTATTTCTTGGCGCCCTTCTCGAGCGGTCGGGCGGCACTTTCGGGCGGGCGGGATCGTCGCATCGGCCGTGGTTGGATCGGTCGAACTCGAGCAACCGGATCGCCACAACGGAGCGAGTGGATGAAGTTCTGCCTGTTCAACTTCTGCGATGAGCTGTCGGGTGAGGGGTCACGCCTCATCGCCGCCAGCCTGAAGCAGGCCGGCCACAAGGTCACCCAGTTCTTCCTCCCGTTCTACGGGACGGCGCAACTCGAGATCACTCCGCAGCTCGAGGCGATCCTCGCCGAACAGGACATGTTCGCGATCTCGCTGTACTCGTGTTACGAGGACCGCGCGCTCGACG